>JAXDMF010000395.1:0-5726 GCA_034666205.1 Gemmatimonadales bacterium | reverse complement strand
AGGCCGGCCGTTACGCCGCCGCTGAGATCGAGCTGCAGCACCCCGATGCGTCCATCACGACCGCGGACCCAGCCTGGCCGTTGGACGCCACGATCGAAGTCGGCGGGACAGTCAATAGCGTCCCATTCACTCTCCACCTGGCGCTCGAAGGCGCCTTCCGTGAAACCCTCAATCCCCCGGTGGACGTCACCGATGCGGGTACCCCCGGAACGATGAGCGTGACGGT
Organism: Gemmatimonadales bacterium; assembly: GCA_034666205.1. GTDB lineage: Bacteria > Gemmatimonadota > Gemmatimonadetes > Gemmatimonadales > GWC2-71-9 > CAVVWJ01. Next base: position 5,500 of record JAXDMF010000395.1, on the reverse strand, counting down.
GACTTTGCCGGTGAGCTCGTGGTTTACGGCGAACGGGACACCTCTGGACCCGAACGATCCAGCCCAGCGGGCTCAGATCGAGCAGAACGCCAGGAGTGCCCTCGCGCCGCTCGAGGGTGGAGAGCGGAGTGGGGAGATCTAATCATGAACCGACTCTTCCGCGGATTCGCCCTGTCCCTGGCTGCCGGATCGTTTGCCATCTCTGCGCCGGCGGTCGCCGCCGCCCAGATCCTCGAGACCGAGACTGCGCGTCCACTGGGCAGAGGCACCCTCGAGGTGGGGACCAACTTCGAGTATCAGACCTCATCCGAGGGGCATGAATCCGCCCTCCCCATGGCCGTGGAGTATGGATTCACCGATCGATTCGAGTTGCTGTTGGAGCCGGTGGCCTACACCGCCATCCGGCCGAAGGCGGGGCAGCGAGCCACCGGGGTCGGGGACCTGGAGCTCACTGGCACTTATCTGGTTCGCCGCGAGTCGGGCGGTACCCCGGCCCTTGCCCTGGCAGGAGAGGTGAAGTTTCCGACCGCGAATAACTCGCTGATCGGCACCGGCAAGACCGACTTCGCCGGGTATCTGATCGCAAGCAAACGGGTCGGCCGGTTCGACACCCACGCCAACATCGGGTACACGGTCGTGGGCCGACCGGCAGGGGTGCAGCTCAACAACATCTTCAACTTTGCTCTGGCTTCGGAGATGAGCTTGGGAACCAACGCCGAGCTCTTCGGCGAGATCCTGGGCAACACCGCGTCTTCGTCCAGCGGAGAGGCGACCGGCCCGGTTCCTCCGGGAACTATCACCCCTGAGGCACCCTCCGGCGAGATTGTCGGAACCATTGGCGTGGCCAAGTACGTGCTGACCGGCATGCGCCTCTCGATGGGACTCAGCGTTGACAACAACGGAGCCGTGATGTTTCGGCCAGGCTTTACCCTGCGCCGGCGGTGAGGTTGAGACCGACCCCATGACCTGGGAGGCCCCGCCAGCCTAGCTTACGAGTGAGCTTATTAGGCTGACGCCGCCCCCAACGTCTGGAGCCGTCGATGTCGTCTCCGCTCCCCCTTCTCTGGGCTGTCGCCCTCGTTCTGTCCCTCTCTCCTCGACTTCAGGCCCAGGAAACCGATCCCTCGGTACTGACCCTCGAGCGGATCTTTAGCTCGAAGGACTTCGCCCCCGAGCAGTTGGGCCGGGTGAGGTGGCTCGAGAAGGACGCGGCTTACGTCAAGCTCGAGGCAGACAGCACCACGCCGGGAGGCAGCTCCCTCGTCCGCTACGATGCCGCCACCGGAAAGCGCGATGTCTGGGTGCCGGCGGCTCGGCTGGTACCGACCGGCGATTCGATGCCGCTCACCGTCGAGGACTACACCGTTTCGCCGGACAAGCGACGGCTTTTGGTCTTCACCAACTCGGAAAAGGTCTGGCGCGAGAACACCCGGGGGGACTTCTGGTCGCTCGACCTGTCCACCGGGCAGCTCCGGAAGCTGGGCGGCGCCGAGGCCAAGTCCTCGACTCTCATGTTCGCCAAGTTCTCCCCTGACGGCGGACGGGTTGCCTATGTCCGCGAGAACAACCTGTACGTCGAGGATCTCGGCACCGGCGCCATCACTCAACTGACCCGGGACGGATCCCGCACCGTCATCAACGGCACCTTCGACTGGGTCTACGAGGAGGAGCTGAATCTGCGCGACGGGTTCCGCTGGAGCCCGGATGGTGCCCGGATCGCATACTGGCAGCTCGACGCATCCGGCGTACGAGACTTTCTCCTCATCGACAACACCGACTCCCTCTACTCGTTCACCATACCGGTGCAGTACCCCAAGGCTGGAACCACCAACTCCGCCGCGCGGGTGGGGGTCGTCAGTGCAAGCGGAGGGGCCACCGTGTGGCTTCAGGTTCCCGGCGACCCGCGCAACAACTACATCGCCCGGTTGGACTGGGCCGCCAGCTCGAAGGATGTGGTGCTCCAGCACCTGAACCGGCTGCAGAATACGCTGGAGGTAATGCTCGGCGATGCCGCGACCGGACGAGTGCGAACGGTCTTGACGGAGCGGGACAGCACCTGGGTCGACGTGGGGGACGATCTGCGCTGGGTGGACGGCGGCAAGAGCTTCACCTGGATCAGTGAGCGCGATGGGTGGCGGCATCTGTATGTCGTATCCCGGGATGGGAAGAAGCAGCGCCTGGTCACACCAGGCGCGTTCGACCTCCACAACCCGGCGAGTGCGTTCGGAGAGCCGCTGGTGGTGGGCGTGGACTCGACACGAGGGTGGGTCTACTACACGGCGTCACCGGAAAACGCCACTCAGCTCTACCTCTTTCGCAGCCGGCTCGACGGTCGCGGCCGTCCCGAGCGGATCACCCCACGAAACCAGCCGGGCTATCATCGCTATCTGATCTCCGGCGACGGCCGTTGGGCCATCCACAACTACTCATCGTTCGGTACGCCACCGGGGACCGAGCTAGTGAGTCTCCCCGAGCACAAGATGGTGCGCACCCTGGTGGAGAACCGGCGGTTGCGGGAGACCGTGGCCAAGCTCCGGCGAGGGCCGGCGGGATTCGTGAAGGTGGCCGCGGGATCCGGCCTCCAGCTCGACGGCTGGGTGATGAAGCCGGCCAACTTCGACTCGACCAAACGATACCCGGTCTTCTTCGAGGTCTACGGCGAGCCGGCCGCACAGACGGTGCTCGACCGCTGGTCTGGTCCCGGCTATCTCTGGAACCTGATGCTCACGCAGCACGGCTACATCGTTGCCTCGGTCGACAACCGGGGCACGCCCGCGCCGCGGGGACGCGCGTTCAGGAAGTCCATCTACCAAAAGATCGGAATCATCAACGTGGGCGATCAGGCCGCGGCCGCTAGAACGATGCGGGGCTGGCCGTGGGTGGATTCAACCAGGATCGGGGTGTGGGGTTGGAGCGGCGGCGGGTCGATGACCCTGCACCTCCTGTTCCAATACCCGGAGATCTACCGAACGGGAATGGCGGTGGCGCCCGAGGCCGATACGCGGCTCTACGATACCATCTATCAGGAGCGGTATCTTGGCTTGCCCCAGCAGAGTCCGGAGGTGTACCGGGAGGCGTCGGCCGTCACCTACGCCGACAAGCTCCGGGGCAACCTGCTCGTGGTGCACGGCTCGGGCGACGACAACGTGCACTACCAGGGCACCGAGCGACTGGTGAACGCGCTGGTGGCGGCCAACCGGCCGTTCACCCTGATGGAGTATCCCAACCGCACGCACTGCATCTGCGAGGGTGAGGGGACCACGCTGCATCTCTTCTCGCTGCTGACCCGCTATCTGGAGCAGAACCTGCCGGCCGGCCCGCGTGGGGCGCTGAGTCTGCGCCCCACGCAGTAACCGCTGGTGTCGCTGGGGAAGAGTGCTCGGCACGACCGGCTCGATCCGGTGCCATCCGGCGCCGCATGCGCAGAGCGGCGATGAGGCACACACGAGTGCCGAACGAAGCGGTCGAAATCGAGTTACCCCACGCATAATCCATCCCAGTGGTAATACACTGTAGCCGGACCGCGTCCCTTGGGCGTGACCCCACTAACTCAAACCGCCGGCACATTGTATGGTAGATAGCGCAACCCAGATTCTGATTACACTCCAGCTTACCCACACACGCGCTGTGGAGGACCGATGACCGATCCTGCCTTTGCCGGCCAGCTCAGCGCCCTCACGGCCGCACTGGAGTCTTTTGAAAAGCGTATCGTCAGTGAGGAGGTGCCGAAGGAAGCGATCGCCGGTCTCAAGAGTGCCGTCGATGACCTGCGGCTGCGGCTCTGGGGTGTGCTCAGCACCGGAAGCGCCGACGATTATCGGTCATTCCAGGAGCGCTTCCGCCTTCGCCGGGCGGCGGAGATTTGCGAGGGCATCGAGAGCGAGCTCTCCACCGGTCTGATCAGTCCCCGGCACGAGGAGCTTCGCCGGCTGGGCGAGGCGGCTAGAGCGCTAGGCGGGCGAATTCAGGATATGGCGGGGGGGTCGAAGCGCTAGCCCCCCGTGGCCCACGTCGTGTTCCTGCGCGGGGTGAACGTCGGCAGCGCCCGGCGCTTTCAGCCCAGTGCCCTTGCCCGGGAACTCGCCCATCTCGGCGTGGCGAACCTCGGCGCCGCAGGGACATTTGTCATCCGCAAGCATCTGAGCGAAGCAGCGCTGCGATCCGAATTCGCCGGCCGCTTGCCCTTCACCACTGACCTGATGATCTGCCGGAGCGGGGAGCTGGAGAAGCTCGCAGCCGCCGATCCGTTTCCCACCACAGGACTTCCTCCCGACTGCCGTCGCTTCGTCAGCGTCCTAGCCAAGAAGCCGAGTCGGCTGCCGCCGCTCCCCTTCAGTTACCCAGCGGGAAAAGACTGGCAGGTTCAGCTAGTAGGAGTGTCCGGAAAGCTCGCCTGGGGGTTGTGGCGGCGAGTGGGCCGCTCATTGGTCGACCCGAACAGTATCATCGAGAAGTACCTCGGGGTCCGGGCCACGACCCGCAACTGGAACACCGTGGTCCGGCTGTGCGACGTGCTGCGGAGTTCGTGACCGAGATGTGACAGAGACTGGCTAAGGTGAGGGCCGCAAAATCCGGCTCGGCCACCCTCATCTGTGGAGTCATTCATGGTCCCGTTTTCCCCTCGTGCATACGCCCGGTTGATCGCGATTGCAGCCGCCGGCTCCCTTGCCGCCGGCTGCACCGGCCTCGCGGTCGGCCCTGAGGCGAGCGCGCAGACTCCCGTGCCCGTATCCCGGGACTCGGCATGGGCGCGCGCGCGCAGAGCTTTAACATCGGAAGCATTCTCGCTGGACGTTGTGGATTCGACCGGAGGCCGCTTGATCGGAACCCGCTACAACAGCGCCAGCGCAAAACTGGGAACGCAACCAGCCTGCCGGATGACCCTGGCGCTCGGAATCCGGGGCGACACCCAGCAGTCTGAGCTCAGCAGCACCAGCCGGTGGGTTGCTTCGGAGAAGATGGCGGACAAAGCACCCGAGGTCTGCGAGCGGGAGCGGACCCAGGTCCTCGATCGGATCGCCACCACCGTCGCGCCGCCGCCGCCGGCCCAGTAGCCGTACTACCGCCGGAGGACGAGATGCTCGCGGGAGGAGAGCCCGCGATCCTCCCTGAACCCAAGAGCCGTCAAAGCGCCGCGAACCCGTCGGGCTTTGGCTTCGCCGATGACCCGCTCGTGCAGCTCCAACATGATTTTGGTGACACCGGGGAGCTGCGCCCGGTCGAACAGCTCGTCCTCGGCGCCCTCGACGTCGACGATGAGCAGAGTCGGCCGGAACTTCTCGACTACGTAGCTCAGCGCCTTACCAGGCACCTCGATCGGGATGGCCTCGGCGCTGCGCTTGACGATGGACGAGGAAAAGACATGCTTGGTGCGATAGAGGGTGACCCGTCCAGCGGTTGCCCGAATGGCGCACATCTCCAGGGTGGGTTCGACGCCATTGAGGGCATAGGTCTCCCGAATGCGGGGCTCGAGATCAGGGTTGGCCTCGAAGGCAAAGAC
>JAXDMF010000394.1:0-2669 GCA_034666205.1 Gemmatimonadales bacterium | reverse complement strand
ATCGTAGCCACGGAGCGCCCGGGCAAACTCCTGAGACCGGACATCGAGCGGCGTCAGGTGAAACGCATGATCGTCGGTCATGCGGTACGCTCACCAAACAGAATGGTTCCCAGGCGGATCATCGTTGCACCTTCCTCCACCGCAATGGGGTAATCGCCGGACATTCCCATCGAGAGCTCGGGAAGGCGATGCCCGGAACGCTCCGATGCATCGCGCAGCTCGCGCAGAAGGCGAAACGCGCGGCGCTGCTCGGCCCGGTCCTCAGTCAAGGCGCTCATGGTCATGAGTCCCTGCACCTCGATGCGTTCCAGAATCCGGAGCTGATCCAGCAGGACGGGAAGGGACGCTGGTGCCACCCCGCCCTTCTGCGGCTCAGCCGAACAGTTGACCTGTACCAGGATCGGTTGACGGGTCCCCGGGGCGCCCCGGCGGTCGAGCTCGGTAGCGAGATCCACGCGATCCACCGAGTGAATGAGGACGAATCGACCGGCGGCGTATTTGGCCTTGTTGCGTTGCAACGTGCCGACCAGGTGCCACTCGACCGATACATCGAGCAGCGCCTCCTGCTTCTGCACTGCCTCCTGGACCCGATTCTCGCCTATGTCTCTCAGTCCGGCGGCAACGGCGGCACGCACGGCCTCAGGACCGTGAGTCTTGGTGACAGCCACGATTCGCACGCCGTGGCCCCACCCGCCGACCTCCTGGTGTCGAGCCACCGCATCGCGTACAGCGGCCAGCCGGGCCGGGAGGCCTGGGAAGTCCATAACCCTCTAATTTATCTGGGGATGCTTCATTATTGAAGGTGGCCCAGCGCCACGTGCCGGGCCATCCTAAGCCCTTCGCGTAGGCTCTACTCGTGGCTACTTGCTCAACGTATCCGCGCCACGCACCCTGAGCTCGGCCAGCGCGGCCCGCAACGCCGGGTTGGGGGACAGCCGCATGGCACGGTCCAGAGCTCGCTCCATCTTCTCGTACTGACCCCGCTCGCTGTATGCGTACGCCAGCTGGGTATAGGGGAGCGACAGCGTGGACGCGATGCTCGCGCTCGTGCTCTCGAGTTTGGTGACATCGCCTTCCAGCAGGCCGGCGTACCGATAGGTCTCCCATAGCAGCCGATCGGTCGTGGGCAGGTCCAGGGGCGCGCCTGCCAGCCGGCGAAGGTCCAGAGACGGCGACGTGGTGTCGGGCTTTGTGGTCCGGAGGGCGAAGCCCAGCCCCTGCTGTACGACGTATTCGCCCAACCCGCCAAACCCTTTCCCGGAGGTGATCGCCCACACGATGGGGCGCCGTCCGACGTTGTGCTGCACTACGCTCAACGTGAGAATGTCGTTCGGCAGGAGGAAGGATCCCGCGTTGAGGGTACGGGTTAACGGACCCAGACTGACCTGCTGATCCTCGGGGACGACGTACCCGCTCATCGCGGCAGCGATCATCGAATCTGTCATCGTGTGCAGCGGGGAATCTGGTTTCGGGATCAGAGCCCCGCGCCAGATCGGCGGCAAAGCGTTTTGGTTCACCGGTCGCACCGGAGCGTCCCGCAACTGGCGCATGTACCAGTCGGTGTTGGCCAGAGCCAGGCAAATCACAGTGACATCCTGCCGGATCCCCGCCACCTCCTGAGCCCACCAGAGAGGGAACGTGTCGTTGTCGCCGTAGGTGAAGAGGATTCCGTAGGGGGCCACCGTGTTCAGCAGATCGAAGGCGAAATCGGCCGCGAGCCGAGCATCGGCCCCCTGCCTCCTGGACGCAGCACTCCAGTTCAGGATGAGCGGCACCGCTGCCAGGAGGAAGACAGCGGGTGCCAGGCGTCGTGCAGTGGCCCATCTGGCGAGCAGCCCACGGGCGAGTACGACAAGCCCCATCCCGGCCCAAATCCCCCAGACAATGAAGCTCACGACGAAGAAGTAGTCCCGCTCGCGTACCTCGTGAGCGGTGCCGGCCGGGTAGCTGTCGAACCAGCGGGCGAAACCCGGCTTGAAGTTCATGTAGATCACCAGACCGAGGCCGGTGACCAGGAAAAGGAGGAACAGCAGCCACCAGGCGGGGCGGTCGCCTCGTCGCTGGGCCAGGGAACCGCGCACTCCCAGTGAGAAGAACACCAGTGTCACGACGACCTGGACCAAGGCCGCCGCCGATTTGGCCCACTGCCAGACGAAGTACACGAAATAGTCGGCAAGCTGCATACCCAACAGCGCGAGGGTACGACCGGGATTATCCGGGCCATGCGACACGGTGGGATCGTCGAGCGGCGTGCGAGGTGGATACTGCGCTCTACGAATGACGGCGAGGAGCGCCTGAAATGTGTCCGGAGCGGCCTCATTGATCGGCGGATTCTGGGCGGAGCGGATATACAGGTACAGATATGGAGTGACGCCAATGGCGGCGATCAGCAGGGTAAGCAGGGCGAAGCCGCCTGCCCCACCCAGGTAGGCATAGACAGCGGCGCCGAGAAAACAGAGTCCCCCAATCGCGATCAACCCGCTGCTGCCAAGGCCAGTGCCGATCAGCAGTGCCCACACGCCGGCCACCACCGCCACCTGAGCCCACTCGGCTCGTCGCCGGATCGGATCTGCCGCAGGTGCACTCCGAAGCGTGCTGACCATGAACATGGTCACGGCAGGACCTGCTAGCAGGGCCAGCAGGTGATTTCCGATCGACACGCCGGCCAG
>JAXDMF010000393.1:0-8061 GCA_034666205.1 Gemmatimonadales bacterium | reverse complement strand
AGCAAGCCGGAGCGAGTGATTCTCCATTACGACGATGCGGATGACGTACTCGCTATCATGGGCGACGATCGGATGTCGGAATTAGCCCGGCGCGGCATGGCGACCCCGGAGCACCTCCTTCGCGCTGGCCGGCTGCCAGTCTGGCTCAAAGAGGACTCCTCATCCCGAGCGCAGCGAGGGACCTTCCCATCCGCCGACCAGATCGCCACTAACATCAGGAGTCAGCTCGAGGCAGCCCGCGCGGAGTACGAGGAGTACCACCGGCGCCACGCCGGGGCAGGGGAGCGCCCGCTCGACGACTGGGCCAAAGTGATCCTCGCTCCCGGGCTCGGCGTGATCACGGCATTCAGCGACAAGAAGAACGCGGTCATCGCCAATCTCTGCTATCGCGCCACCCTCGAGAGCATTGTGAATGCGGAGGCGCTGGACCGCTTCGAGTTCATTCCGGAGAAGGACGTCTTCGAGTTCGAGCACTGGCCGCTGGAACGGCGGAAGGTGGAGGAGCAGGTCGCCAAGGAGCGGGCGACCAAACTGCTTCCCCGTCATGTCGCGGTCATCATCGGCGGCGGCAGCGGCATCGGTGCCGCGGCGGCGCGGCGGTTCGCCGAGGAGGGGGCCCACGTCGTGGTGGCGGACCTGGATGGCGCGATGTCAGAGGAGGTGGCCAAGGACGTCGCGGCGAAGTTTCCCGGCCGAGCGGTGGCAGCGGCGACGGATGTGCGGGACGACGCCAGCCTCGACGCCCTCTTTCGCCAGACGGTGCTCGAGTTCGGCGGGCTCGACTGTCTGTTCTACACCGCGGGGCTACCGCCGCGGTTCGCGCCGATCACCGAGATCCGGAGGGAGGACCTCCAGCGCCAGCTCGAGGTCCACTATCTCGGCGCCGTCGCAGCCATAGGACGAGCCGCGGCGGTGATGCGGCGCCAGGGGCTTGGCGGGTCGATCGTGGCCTCGGTCTCCAAGGCGGCGCTGGTCCCCGGACGGGACGCGGTCGCCTATGGCGGGAGCAAGGCCGCGCTGCTCCAGGCGCTGCGGGTGGCGGCGGTGGAGCTGGGCGCCGACGGCATCCGGGTGAACGCGATCAACGCCGACCAGATCGAGACTCCGCTGTTTCTTCAGTTCGTGCGGGAGCGGGCGGCCAGTAGAGGGGTGACGGCCGAGGAGCAGCTGGAGGTGTATCGGAGCCGGAACCTGATGGGGGCGACACTGATTCCGCCGGAGGCGGTGGCGGATTTGGCGGTGCTGCTGGCGAGCGACAAATTCCGCTTCACCACCGGAGATATCCTCACCGTAGATGGCGGGCTGCCGGAGGCGTTCCCGCGCTAGTCATTGCGAGGGGGCTCGTCAGCCGCGCCATTCACTTAGGGCGCCGGAGGCCGCCAGCTTGGCGCACGTCGGGCATTGCGCCCGACAACGACGGCCCCACTTACGGTACTTCGGCTCGATAAGATTGGCCTCGGGGCATTGGTCGTTATCGTGAAAGACGCTGGCGTCGCGTTGTCGAATGGAATACCAGGGGGAGACCTTTGCCATACATCACCTGAGCCGGGTTGAAGCGATATCCGCACCCACAATTTCTCCCGCACAAAGTAAGCTCTGGACAGAAAAACGATGTGACCCAACTCGCAAGAAAAGCCACGGCGTAGCCCGTCTTGCGAGTGCCATACATCACAGACCAGCAATCCTCTCGTGTCTAGGTTCCCTCCCCCATAGTGCTCAAGCCTCGGTGAGGTCTGAGTGCCGCCCGCCGGAGCGACTGGAGACCGGCTCCTTCACACCAGAGAGCGTCGTACATGATCACTCGTTTTGACAAGCTTCAGACGGAGCTTCCTCACCCAAAAAATCCTTCACCCAACTCGGCCGCAGCCGTCCAGGAGCTGTTGGGCGGCAAGTTCGGTGAAATGTCGACCTTCATGAATTACACGTACCAGTCCTTCAACTTCCGCGGCCGCAGCCGGATGCGGCCGTTCTACGACCTCATCGCCAACATCGCCGCCGAGGAGTTCGGCCACATCGAGCTAGTCTCCTATGCGATCAACCTTCTGCTGACAGGAACCACCGAGAGAGGTGACGACCCTTCCACCACCCCCCTCGCCTCGGCCGCCGATGCCCGGAACAGCTACCATTTCCTGGCGAGCGGGCAGCAGGCTCTGCCGATGGATTCGCAGGGTAACTTCTGGACCGGCGCGAATGTGTTCTCCAGTGGAAACCTCAAGCTGGACCTGCTGCACAACTTCTTCCTCGAGTGCGGTGCGCGAGCCGGGAAGATCCGGGTCTACGAGACGGTGGACGATCCCACCGCCCGTGCGTGTGTCGGCTTCCTGCTGGTCCGCGGGGGCGTCCACATCGTCGCCTATGCCAAGGCCCTCGAGAAGTTATCGGGCGTGGATGTGGGCAAGCTCCTCCCCATTCCCGACATCAGCAATAAGCGTTTCCCGGAAGCCGCCAAGCACGAGGCGCGGGGACTTCATCGCATTCTGTTCCAGTTCAGCCCCCAGGACTACCCTCAAGCCGGCGAGATCTGGAACGGTACCCATCCGGAGGACGGCAGCACCTTGAAAGTTCAAGTCGGCGCGCCCGAGGGTTGGGCCCCGCCCGATCTCGAGGAGGAGCCTCAGCTGACCGCACCGGTCGGGCCCGACATCGACCCGGAGATGTTCCGGGAGGTGGCGGTCAAATTGTTTCCTGAGATGGATCGGAAGAGAAAGCCGAGCGCGAAGCGGAAAGTCAGCCGAGTCTGAGATCCTATAGTCATCGCGAGGGGCCGCCGCCCCTCGCAATGACTGCGTTTCTACGGTGTCGCCTTTCGAGGGTCGTCGGCCGGGTTCACGTACGTGAGGCTCCACGGCCCGACCCCGTTTACCTGTATGGTCGTAACACCCTGCGCCTGCCCAAAGTGATGGGTGCCCGGCTGCATCGAGACGTAGGAGCCGGCCGGGAGCGACCTCAGCACGGACCCGTCGAACCTATCCCCCATCCCCACCCGGAACGTTCCCTGGATGACCGTCACCCGCTCGGCGGCCGGGTGGAAGTGGGGAGGAATGCGGTAACCGTCCGGAAACGATACCCGCATGGTGAATGGCCCCGCCTGCTTGGGATCGCCCTCCAGCACCGCGGCCTTGGCTCCTGCGGGGAGGACCGGCGGGGCCGGGCCCCAGCTGACCTGATCGGGCAGCACGATGACCGCGTGCGACGCCGCTTGGCTGGGAGCTCCTTGCGCCACCGCGACACTGGCGGAAAGAACGAGGCTGACGGCTACGAGAATCGGTCGCATGGCTGATCTCCGTGAACGCAGATGAACAGGATCTCTGCCTAGTGCTGCATCTCCGATCCGCCTACGGGGACCATGATATGGGCATACGGCGTCCCCTTCCACATCTGAAATGGCTGCCCGGTCCGGTAATCCGTCTGAACGGCCGCAATTCTGCTTGGATCGGCGGGAAGCACCATGATGTGGGGCCCGGAGACCACCCAGTCGCTCTTCCCGGCAGGTGCCATGGCATACGGATCGGAGTTGCTCGTGCCGATGTCACCATGGAGCATGTACGCGATGCCCATAGACGTGTTCCTGGGTTTCGTTTTGCTGAGATACCCCTGGCCCCAGAGCATCGTCATCGAGTCGCCGCACATGGGAGCTGCCTGGGCCGCATTGGTGTAGCCGCCGGCCGGCGGCGCTGCGAGCGGCAAACAAGTCCAGCCGTTGCTGCCTTTGCGGATCTCGGTCGCAGGAGCCTTGAGTGAATCGTTCCAGTCGAGCACTGTGGCGTTCGCCGCGATGGTCGGCGGTGCGGCGCTCGTATACGCTTGGACCTTCCACTCGGTCGTCCCCACTGCCGCCGCGGTGGCTGCTGGTTTCGCGGAGTCGGCCTTGCTGGCTTCGGGCGTTCTGGGTTGGCAGGCGGCGAGGACCAGAGCGGCAGCCGCAGGGACGAGGAAGCGTTCCATGACGAGCCTCCTTAGGACCGTGGATGTTGCAGTACGTAGCCTGATCCGGGGGAAACATCGGGCGGTATATTCTGTATGTCCGGAAGCTCCGTCGCAAGCCCAAGAGATTCTTCGCTTCGCTCAGAATGACAAGCCCATTAGCTTGTAGTAGCTCTCCTCCGCAGGTGATCCCTGGCCGATATCCGCAGCGCACTACAAGAGGCGTTGGGCGACGCGTTCCTGCTCCAGCGCGAGCTCCGCGGCGGCATGTCTCGCGTCTTCGTCGCCCGGGAGACCGCGCTGGGCCGGACCGTCGTCCTCAAGGTTCTGCCACCCGAGCTGGCGGCCAGCCTCAGCGTCGAGCGCTTCCGGCGCGAGATCCAGGTCGCCGCCAGCCTGCAGCATCCCCACATCGTTCCGCTGCTGAGCGCCGGCCAGGCCGGTGAATTCCTCTACTACACCATGCCGTTCATCGCCGGCGAATCGCTGCGGGAACGCCTGGCGCGAGAGGGCGAGCTACCGGTCCGTACCGCAGTAAGCATCCTCGGCGAGGTGGCCCGCGCGCTGGCCTACGCCCATCGGCACGGCATCGTCCACCGCGACATCAAACCCGACAACATCCTCCTGACCGAGGACGAGGCCCAGGTCGCCGACTTCGGCATCGCCAAGGCGATCTCGGCCTCGGTGGAGCAGGAGGGGCTCACCTCCGTCGGCGTCGCCCTCGGCACTCCGCTGTACATGGCCCCGGAGCAGGCCGCGGCCGATCCCACCACCGACGCTCGGGCCGATCTCTACGCACTCGGCGCGGTGACCTACGAGATGCTGGCCGGGCAGCCCCCATTTCAAGGGCGTACCGCGGCGCACCTCCTTGCCGCTCATGCCATCGAGCAGCCGGTGCCACTCCGGGATCGGCGTCCGGCGTTGTCGCCCGCGCTGGCCGGTCTGGTCATGCGCCTCCTGGAGAAACGTCCGGCGGACCGGCCCCAGAGCGCCGATGAGCTGCTCGCGCTGCTCGAATCAGCTTCAGTGTCCACGACCGCGGCCCCGACGATTCCGGTGACTCCGCTCCCCAGGGAGCGAACCGAAGGGGCTCGGCGCGGGCGCTGGCTGGTCGCCGGCGGAGTTGCGACGCTGGCGCTCATCCTGGTGCTCGCGTCGCTCAGTAATCGGGACCGGCCGGTCAAGGTCGATCGGGGCCTGGTGGCGGTGGCCCCGTTCCGGGTGAGCGGGGCCGACTCGTCGCTCGGCTACCTGCGCGAGGGCATGGTCGACCTGCTGGCCGCCAAGCTGAGTGGGACGGAGGGAATCAGGGCAGCGGATCCGCGAGGCGTGCTCGCCGCATGGCGGAGGATCGCGGGTCCCACTGGAGATCTTGCCGAACGAGATGCCATGGGCGTGGCGACACGGGTGGGTGCCGGCCGGCTGATCCAGGGCGACGTCGTGGGCACCCGGCAACAGATCACCATCAACGCCGCCATCCTCCAGGCGCCTGATGCCAAGGTGGCGGCCCGCGCGAGCGTGGAAGGCTCGCCCGACAGTCTCCCCCGGCTGGTGGATCGGTTGGCCGGCAAGCTCCTGGCGCTCGAGGCCGGCGAGGGGGAGCAGCGGCTGGCGAGTCTGACCAGCACCTCACTCCCAGCGCTTCGCGCCTATCTGGAGGGACAAGCGCTGGTCCGCCGGGGTGAGTTCAGGCGTGCCGCGGACAAATTCGAGCTTGCGCTCCAGCAGGACTCGACCTTTGCGCTCGCCGGCCTGGGCCTCACCCGCGCGGGGGAATGGTTCGGCCAGCCCTACGAGGGGCCCGGGAGCATCCTGGCGTGGAAGTATCGCGACAAGCTCGCGCCGGCGGATCGCGCTTTGCTCGATGTTTACTTGGGCAGCCGGTGGCCCGCGCCGCAGCGATTACGGGACGGTGTCGCGGCGGCGGAGAGCTTCGTCCAGGTGGCACCCGACAATGCCGAGGCCTGGTACGAATTCGGGGATCACCTCTATCACTGGGGTGAGCTGGTGGGGATTCCTGACGCGCACCTGCGCGCCTCGCAGGCCTTCGCCCGTTCGCTTGCGCTCGACTCGAGCTTTGCCCCCGCGCTCGAGCATGGGATGTCCTTGGCGTTGGCACTGGGCGACACGGCGGGCGCGCGGAAGGGGCTCGCCCGCATGCTGCGGGTCGATTCGAGCTCCGGGGGGGCGGCCGCCCAACGTTGGGGGCTGGCGATGGCGCTAGGCGACAGCGCAGGCCGTCGCGATGCGCTCCGAAGCGACAGCCTGGTCGGCCCGCTAATGCTCGGGATTGGGATCTCGCTGGGGTTGCCGCTCCAGGACGCGGATGCCGTCCTCCGAACCAACCGTGCCCGAGCGGTGACCGCGCGGCAGCAGAGCTGGTCCCACCTCTACTCTCATGTGAATTCGATCATCACCGGCTGGCCCAGCCGGGCCATTCCCCTGCCTGCATCCCTACCGGAGCCGTTCCGGCTTTCCTTCCTCTATCTGAGCGGACGCTTTGCCGACGGCGACTCTGCGGCCGGTGCCGCGGCCGGCGCCACTCTCGAGAAGGGGATCGGGTCGCCGCTCCCGGCGGACGCTGACGCGGCGGCGGCCCGCTACACGGGAGGCCAGCGGGCCTTCGACGGGGGCCGGATTGGCGCGGCGCAGCGTGCGGTGGCCGATCTCCGGAGTGTGCACGCGCCGCCGGACAGCGCCTGGCTGCTCGAGGTCCCTGCGGCGTACGCCTTGCTGCTCGAGGCCCAGCTTGCGGCGAAGCGGCGCTCGCCCGAGCTGCCGAAGCTGCTGGGCCAGCTCGACTCCGCTCTGGTGGACGCGAGCTTCATGCCCTTCACCCTGCCAGGCAATCTGATCGCCAGCCGGCTCTTCGAGGAGCAAGGCGATCTGCCTCGGGCGCTGGCGGCTATCCGCCGGCGAGTCTTCGATCTGGTCTCGGCGCCGGTGTATGTGACGTACCACCGGGAGGAAGGCCGGCTGGCGGCGCTGAACGGCGACCGGGAGGGAGCCATCCGGGCCTATCGCCGCTATCTCGCGCTCCGCTCCGGGGCCGAGCCGCGGCTGCAGCCGCAGGTGGCGCAGGTGCGGGCCGAGCTCGAGGCGCTGCAGCGGGAGAGCACGGATAAGTAGCGCCAATCGGGCGTTGACTCGTGATGGCAGTCACGGCTGCCCCCGGCTGCCGGGTCTACACTCAGCCCTAGCAGCGGAACGTCAGCCAGATCCACTTCGGAGGTGATCAGATGGCCAAGGTCATGGTTGCGGCAGCGAGCGGTGCCGCGCTCAGGGCGGCGTAATCGAGGCCCAGCTTGCCTGACATCGGCCAGAGCGGCGCGATCTTCGTCCGGTTCGACACCAAGGAGCCGAAGGTTCTGCTGGTCACCGCCAAGCGGAATCCCCGCAGCTGGATCTTCCCCAAGGGCAAGATCGAGAAGGGTGAGACGGCGGAGGCCGCCGCGCTGCGGGAAGCGAAGGAAGAGGCCGGTGTGGTGGGAAAGCTGATCGGGCCCGCCGGCGTGCTGGAGTACAGCTTTCTCGGCGTCAAAGCCCGGGTCGAGTACTTCCTGGCCGAGCTTACCCGGGAGACGGGGCCGCCGGAGGACGGGCGCTCGAGAGCCTGGTGCGGACTGGACGAGGCGCTGGAACGGCTGAGCTACAAGGGCACGCGAAAGCTGTTGCGCAAGGCGTGGAAGCAGCTCTCGAAGTGAAGGTGCTGCTTCAGTCATCGCGAGCGGGTCCCTTCGCAGCCGAAGGGCGCCTTCGCAATGACTCCGTGTCCCAATGACCGACTCCGCCGCCGTTCTCCTCCTCGCCGCCGCCGGCCTCGTCGGGCTGGTGCTCATCCCGCTCGGCCTCCCCGGCCTCTGGCTCATCCTGCTGGGCATCATCGGCTACGGCTGGCTCACCGACTTTCGCACCCTGAGCGCCGGCTTCCTCATCCTGGCCATCGCTCTGGCCTTCCTGGGCGAGGTGCTCGAGTCCTGGATCGGATTCCGCTTCGCCCGGAAATACGGCGGATCGAGCCGAGCCGGCTGGGGCGCGCTGGTGGGCGGGTTGATTGGGGCCGTCGTCGGCGTGCCGGTGCCGATCGTCGGCTCGGTGGTCGGCGGGTTCGTCGGTGCGTTCCTCGGAGCGGCGGTG
>JAXDMF010000392.1:0-5342 GCA_034666205.1 Gemmatimonadales bacterium | reverse complement strand
TCGTTGATCGCCTGACCCCGGCTGTCCTTCGGCAGGGTAGAGGGCTGCTCGTCGGGGCCACTGGGCTTCCAGGGTGTCGGTGGATCGTAGGTCATGTCTTGCGCCTAGGGTGTGTACAGGTATGACGACTCTCTCCCCGCGAGAAACAGCCGGCCCTGGCCATTGAGAATGACCTGGACAATGGGCCCAGCGACAGGAGGTGCCGTCCGGCTCCTCCAGCTGTTGGTGGCAGGATCGTACGAATACGCCTTGAGTATGCCCGCGCCGCCGGTGGGCTGATACCACGAGAGCACGAACAGCCGGTGCTGAAAGACCGCGGCGAACAGCCGGTCTCCCGCCGTGGGAATGGGCGCACGAGTCATCCAGGTGTTCGTTGCCAGATCGTACACGTCCAGATAGCGGGTCCGGTCCGAGCCGCCGACCACATAGAACTTGTTGTCGATCACGCCGCCGGCGCCGAAGGTGTGAAAGTGAGGGGACCGCCGGCGGAGGGTCCAGCTGTTGGTGGTGGGATCGTAGCGATAGAGCTGGCTCACGAAGCCGGTGGCAGATGACACTTCGGCCAAGACATAGAGTTTGCCGTTGATCACGCCGGTGACGCCGTACTTCGTCGGCCGCGGCATGTCGGCCTTCTGGAACAGCCGCTCCGTACTCGGCTCATATGCCCACGTCGTCCTGAACGTTTCGAAGTCTGCCTCGCAGCAGCTCTCGCCACCGGTGAAGTAAAGTCTGTTGCCGATCTTGCCGACCCCATTCATGTAGGCCGCGCGACTGTAAGCTCCTCCTGGGGCCCAGGTATTGGTCGCGACGTTGTAGGAGTAGGAGGGGAAGCCGGTTCCGGTCTCGTCCTGGCCCCCGAACACGTAGACGACCGGTTGGCCGGCGGCGTTCGGAGCGGTCCCGACCGCGAAGTCACTGTGGGGGCGGGGAACGGGAGGCCGCGCGGCCCAGGTATTGGAGGCGAGCGCGAGCGCGGGCCCGCCCGATGGAGTGCCGGGTGCCGACCCGGGAACACCACTGGGCGACGTGGCGTCCTCCCCGCAGCCCAGCAGCAGGGTCGCTATCAACGCTCCCCGAAGGAATCGCATGGAACACCCCTGGTAAAGGTTCTCGGAGACTTCAAGTCGATCTCAAGCCGGGAGCTCATCGTGGCGTCCACAGAGTCGGTGAGAGAGTCTCCACCGGCCCGAGTCGGAGCCGACGGGACGATCCTACTCCATCACTTTCAAGGGGATGTCAAGCGAGGCAGCGCCGACCGTGGGCCTTTCGGTCGGAGCGTAACTATCTCCGCCGGCACCCCGGGCGAGCGGATGCCGGCAGACGTGGTGACCAATCAGTCGATTCGCCTCAGCTCTACCCGGCGGTTCTGGGCCCGCCCCGTCTTGGTCTTATTGGTCGCAACCGGCTGGGTCGAGGCATACCCGTGGACCTCCATCCGGTCCGCGGCCACTCCGTTCTCGATCAGGAAGACCTTGACTGCCTCCGCCCGGGCCAGCGAAAGCCGCTCGTTGACCGCGCGGGATCCCGTGCTGTCCGTATGGCCCGCGACCTCGACCCGGACCACCGGGTTGGTGATGAGCGAGCGCGCGACATCCTGTAGGATCTCCCGTGATACCGGAAGCAGGACCGCCTTCCCCAGTTGGAAGTTGACTCCTCGCAAGGTGACCCGAGTCTGCTTTTGGGCCATGAGCAGGCGGAGGCTATCCCGCAGGGCCATACGGTCCAGACTGTCGTGCAGCGCCGCGATGCGAGCACGATTCTGGGTCAGGCGCAGGCTGTCTCGCAACGCCGCAGTCCTGAGGCTGTCCTGCCGCACCGCCGTCGCCAGACTATCCCGGAGTGCTTGCTGTCGCGCATCGGCCAGGCGAACGCTGTCGCGCAGCTTCTGCTGCTGGGCTGCGGCCGCCTTCGCTACACTGTCCCGAGCCGCCTGGGCCCGCATCGCCTCTGCCCGGGCGGCGCCGGCAACGGAGTCGGCGCGCGCGGCCATAGCCAGTGAGTCCGTACGCGGGGCAACCCGAGCAGGCTCCTCTCGCGCGGGCTGCCGGGAAGACTCCCGGCCGAACCGGAAGCCCAGTCCCACCTGTATCCCCCAATTGAGGTTGTTGCCGGCGCCATTGCTGGGAGACGGGATATAATCGAGATAGCTGGCGACCCGGATGGTGGTGATGCCGGGGAGACCAACCCGGGCGCCCACCAGTGCGGTGAGGCCGTTGTCATGGAAATTAGCGTCGTGCCGGTACTCGCTCCGCACCACCCCGGCGCCCAGCAGAAAAGCGCCATGCTCGCCGCTGGGGATGTTGAGCACCACCCGGCCGCGAAGCGGTATGTAGTAGATGTGGCCCTGGGGCCCATCGGTCGGGACCAGGGATCCCTCGGCTTCCACGTCCACATTCGGCAGCAGAAAGATCCCGAGCCTTGCACCGGCCCCGCCTCGGGCCTGGTCCATCCGGAGACTGCGGTCGAAGTAGCTCGCCTGGCCGAAAATCCCGAGCTCCAGGGTCCCGGGACCCTGGGCCGCCGCCGGTGAGGCAAAGAACGCGAGGGCCAAGGCCGCGGCTCGCAGGGTGGGCGCTTTCATGGTTGCTCCTGGGTTACATACATGTCACAAGGTTGCCATGAGGGAGTCGAATTGCAACCGTGACGGTAGCCCGCAATTGACGTCCACCTTTGGCAAACTCGGTCCATTGTTCGGTCGGGAGAGTGAAGCTGAAACCGCTGCGGCGGTGTTAATGAAATGTGAGGCCGACCCCTATTTGGCCAACGCGGGCGTGCGGGTCCGGCGTGTGCACGCCGGCGGCGTTAATGAAGGTGGTGATGCTCACGTTGTCGGCGACCCGCGCGTCGTACCCCAGTCCGATGAGGGCAGCTCTTCCGATGTCGGGACCGCTCCCACTATCGGAGAGATGCATGTAGCCGAGCCCCAGGCCTCCGGTCAGGAAGAATCCACCGTTGGCCTCGGGATAGAACTGCACCCTGAGGTCCAGCGTCCCCATGGTCAGCGTGGCCCGGTCTGCCGACGCCCTCCAGTCGCTGGTGCCTACTGCCATTAGTAGCCGAGGGCTCAGGGTCCAGCCGACAGCGAGGTTGCCGCTCTGTCCGCCTATGTCATTGCCGACACCGACTCCCAGGCCGACGTTGAACCACATGCCCTGCCGGCTTTGAGGCTGTGCCAGGCCGTCGCGCACGAGCTGGCCGGCCAGGGAGCCGGGGGTGACGGTAAGGAGTAGCAGGAGGACGATTGGAACCGATTTCGCTCTTCGGGGTGCGGCCATGCAACCACCTCGAGCCGGATTGGTGATCAACGCCCGATCATAGCGGCCGGCCTGTCCGGTGGCGGTGAGGTTGATCACGCCGAGGCAACACTCAGAGCGCTACTCAGTCATGCAGCCGAAACAACAAGCGCGCCCAGCCCGGCAAGTCCCACCAGCGAGGTAGGGGAACAGGTTCTCGGTTTTCAGTCAAACGGGCCTTGTATGCGCGCCACGCCTCGTGCCAACCGGCGTTCTCGGCCTCACGGGCTGCCCTCCGAGCAGCCCGTGCCTGCTCCTGCGCCACTTCTGCGTCGAGCCGATCCCTCCACATCCGGAGGAGTGGGTGCTCGTTCATGACCCAGACTTACCCCACCATCCTGAGGCCGTCAATCGACCATCGCCGGCTGAATCAGCACAGCCGTTGCCGGCGTCGATGGATCCACTCGGCAATCCACGTGGCTGGTGGGGTGAGAACCCAGATCACGATCGCTAGGAACCAGGCAGGTAGCCGCCTCACAAGAAGCCGCCTCTCTAGGCCGTCCTGCAGGCTGCCGGAATAGCGGTGCGGTGCAGTTCGGTGGCGGCACTCTAGTGCTGCGGCGTCTCGGGAAGATGCCATCCCGCGTGACTCGGGAGATGGGTCAGGAAATCGGGCTTATCTTCTACCCATGCCTCTCCGCCTTGCCATCCTCACTATCTCCGACGCCGGCAGCCGCGGCGAGCGGAGCGACTCCTCGGGCGATCTCATCGCTTCGTGGGCCAGGGAGCGGGGCTACGTTCTCGTCGAGCGCGGGCTGATCCCCGATGAGACAGCCCGGATTGCGACCCAGCTCGCCGCCTGGTGCGACAGCGACAAGATCGACCTGATCCTCACCACCGGCGGTACCGGCCTCACCGACCGCGACGTCACCCCCGAAGCCACCCGCGCCGTCCTCCAGAAGGAGGCACCCGGCATCACCGAGGCGCTCCGGATGAGTGCCTTCCCCCGGTTCCCCCGGGCCGCCCTGTCCCGCGGGCTCGCCGGTGTCCGCGGCAAGACCCTGATCGTGAATCTCCCAGGCAGCCCCGGTGGCGTGCGGGACGGGCTCGACGTGTTGGCGGTCCTGGTGGAGCATGCGGTGGAGTTGCTGCGGGGAGTGAAGACGGGGCATTAAGAAGTCGGGACCCTGGACCCTTGACGTATTTCTTGTACAACTGTACTGTTCACCCATGAACGATGTCGCTGGACAGGCCCCCACGGTCACCACCACCACCACCACCGAAACCAATTCGGTGATGCTCTCCCTCCTTTCAGCCGCCCACGCCATCGAGGCTCGGCTCGAGCAAGGCCTTGCCAGTGTTGGGCTTTCGCCAGCCAAGCACGCCGTCCTCTCGCAGCTCGCCCAGGCCGGTGAACCGCTCACGTTGAGTGAGTTGGCCAGCCGAGTCTGCTGCGTTCGATCCAACATGACCCAGCTGGTAGACCGCCTGGAAGCGGAAGGACTGGTCAAGAGAATCGACGACTCGGGCGACCGCCGGATCGTTCGAGCCGCGATCACCCAGCTCGGCGAGGAGCGGGAAGCCGCCGGGGCGAATCAGGTACGCCAGATCCAGAGTGAGTTCGCCGCGGCCTTGGGCCAGAGCGACCGCGCCGCACTGGAGCGGGCACTGGCGGCGCTCAAGTAGGGTTTTTTTGGAGATGTAGTTAAGGCATGCACTATCAGTAGCAGTACAATGCAGGTGTGACGCGACGCAGTGTCGGTCGCGGCGGAGCGTGGCCGAACCACGCACAAACAGGAGATGCTGATCATGTCTATCACACAGCGGCTAGGTGGTGCGCTCGTCGCACTGGCCCTGGCGACGCCTGTGGTCGCGCAGGACCGCGGAGTCACTCATGATCACGCCGTGTTCTTCTCTGCTCGAGGAGGCGGCTTCAACGGACTCTCAAACCTCAACGACGCGGGAACCACATCAGACTTCAAGAGGGTTGGCTTCAACGTCGGCGGTGGCGTCGGGGTACAGCTCCAGCGGTACGTCAGCGTCCGCGGCGACTTCACCTTTGCCCGGAACGAGCTGCGCAACGACCAGATCGCCACCGGCGCCAAGCTG
>JAXDMF010000391.1:0-14303 GCA_034666205.1 Gemmatimonadales bacterium | reverse complement strand
CTGCCCAGCTGGTGCTCCAGGCGGGATCGCTGCCGGAGACGGCCGGCGCCATCGCGATGCTGGAAATGGGCGAACCGGTCCGGATTCTGGACCTGGCCGAGAAGCTGATCTGGTTCTCCGGGAGGGTACCGGGAAAGGACGTTCGCATCGTGTTCACCGGATTGAGACCCGGTGAGAAGCTCATGGAGGAGCAGGTCTCTACCCTCGAGGCCGGCGTACCCACGTCCAGCGAAAAGATTCGCATCAGCCAGACAACCGAGAGTGCCGGGCCCGATCTGGTCCAGAAGCTCAGCCGGCTGTTTACCTGCCTGGATGTGGGCGACCAGGAGGGGGTGCTCGCCACCCTGTGTGAGTTGGTGCCGGAGTGCGTGCCACCCCTGCAGCAGTCGCGTGCGGCGTTGACCCTGGGCCCTCGGGCAAACCGTGGGGATGGGGGCCAATGGGGGGATCTCCTCGACCCCAGCCACGTGGGCTGGCGGGAGCGGAGGCGTGGGGTCCAGCGTCACGCAGTTCCGCCGGACCTGCGGGTCCCCGATCGGCGGCAGGGCACTGGCTGCCGCCGGCAGACGGCGAGGGTCGGTGGCCGGCGGCAGACCGATATGGGAATGTTGCTAGCGACGGGCTCGTCCGCGGTTCCCAATGGCTCCTGAAGTCGCAGCCACGGAACCCCTGCGGTTGCGTGTGGCCCTGGTGGGATGTGGACGCAGCAGCGTGGACCACGTGGCCACGCTCGCTGGCCTCCGCAATGTCGAGATTGTCGCCGTCTGCGACCTCGACGAGAAAGCCGCCCGTGAGACGGCAACGCGCCACGGAATTCGGGGATGCTATACCGACGCCGAGGTCATGCTGCGGGAGACGAGACCGGATGCCGTGCATCTGCTGACCCCGGCCCGGAGTCACCTCGCGCTCGCTCGCCTCGGCGCGAAGTACGGGACCCACATGTACATCGAAAAGCCCTTCGCCGCTACCGAGGCCGAAGCGCGCGCCATTCTCGAGTTGGCGCGCGAGGCCGGCGTTCAAGTGTGCCCCGGCCACCGCAGACTCTTCGATCCCATCTTCGTGGAGGCCTGCCGCCGGGTTCGGGCCGGCGAGATCGGCCGGGTGATCTCGGTGCGGGCGGAACAGGGATTTACCTACGAAGCAGCCGCGCGATCGGGCCCGACTCCGTGGAGCTATTCGTACGATTGGGGAACATTCGACAATCTCATCAGCCACCCGCTTTATCTGGTCTGCCACTTCCTGAAGGATCCCGGCTTGCCTCGAGTCGTCGGTCTCAATCTGGGCACCGTCCGGGAGGCCGGCGTGGAGGAGCTTCGAGTGCTGATTCCCTCGAGCGCCGGGCTGGGAGAAGTGTCGCTCTCCCTGTGCAGTGCGCCGGAGGTGAACCGCATCGAGGTCCTGGGAACCAGGGGGAGAGTGACCGCCGACTGGCAGGCGATGACGGTGTTGACCTATCGCGAAAGTGAGCTGCCTTCGGTCCTGGCACGGTTCACGGAGAATATTGCCACCGCCCTCGATCTCATTCGCTCGGGGACCGGCACGCTCCTCGGCATTGCAACCAGCAAGGTCAGGCGCTCCCAGGGACTCCGCACGATCATCGAGCAGTTCTATCAATCTCTCCGTGACGGCATGCCGGCACCGGTTTCGCCGGAGCAAGGCGTGCTCAACGTTCGTCTGATGGATCAGATCAAGGAGGCCTGCAAGCCGTTCCGGAAGCAACGACCGGAACTGTCCATCAGCAGAGCGCCATCCGTCCCCGTCCAGGAGTGGGGGCTCACATGGTGAGCCGCCGGCCGGTGCCGCCGCTGGTATCGGTTGTTATCCCCTCCCGGAACGACGAGCCGTACATCGCGCGCTGCCTCGATTCAGTCCTGGCGAGCGACTACCCGCGTGAGCGCCTGGAGATCCTGGTCGCCGATGGCCGGAGCAGCGACGGGACGCGGCCCCTCCTGGTACGCTACGTGGCACTGCATCCGACGATCGTTCTGTTGGACAATCCTCGAGGCACGACTCCCGCCGGACTCAACGTCGCTATTCGGGCCGCGTCCGGTGACATCGTGATTCGGATGGACACCCACGTGCTATACCCCCCTGACTACATCCCCCGGCTGGTCGCGGGCCTCCAGGAAAGCGGTGCCGACATCGTGGGCGGCGTTCTGGTAACAGTGCCGGCAGACGACTCTCCCACCGCGCAGGCGATCGCGGTTGGCCTGTCGCATCGCTTCGGGGCGGGCAACCCGGTGCCGTTTGGCTGCTACCGCAGGGAAATCTTCGATCGCGTCGGCATGTTCGACGAGGAGCTGATCCGGAACCAGGACGACGAGTTCAATTTCAGGCTGATCACGCGGGGATGCCGGGTGCTGCTGCTTCCCGATGTGCTCTGCCGCTATCTCGCGCGCCACTCGTTCCGCCAGCTCGCCCGCCAGTGCTACGAGGATGGTTATTTCAAGCCCCTGGTGGCACGGAAGGTGGGCCGGGTACTGACATGCCGCCAGCTGTTTCCTGCGGCCCTCGTGGGCTGTCTGTCGAGCTCGGCCGCACTCGCGCTGTGGATTCCAGCGGCGCGGTACCTCTTTGCCCTGGTGGCTGGGGGCTACGCCCTGCTCGTTGCCCTCCTCGCGGCCCGCGCGGCCCGTCCGTACGGGCTCCGCTGCGCTGCCGTCCTTACGCTCGTGTTCCCCGTTCTGCATTTCAGCTATGGCAGCGGATCCCTCCAGGGCATCCGCGATCATCTCGTCGCCCGGGGCGTGCCGCCCCAGGGTACCCTCCAGCTCTCCCGGTGAGGACCCGCATGGGTCCGGCCATTCGGGTCTTGATGGTGACGAGCGACTCGCTGGGGAACAGCGGGGGTGGGCCGGCGGTCTTCATCGCGCGGCAGGTTGAGTTCCTGCGGCGGGAGGGAGTGGAGGTCGACCTGGTCCCGTTCCGGGGAGCTCGGTATCCGCACAATTATGCGCTGGCCTGGTGGGAAGTACGCCGGCGGCTGAATGACGGCTCGTACGATCTGGTTCATGCCCAGTTCGGCCAGAGCGCACTCAGCGCGCTACCCAAGCGCGTGCCGCTGGTGGTGACGTTCCGGGCCGACGATCTCGAGGGGTCCCTCGGGGAGAATGGCCGCTACATCCCGGCGGGCTGGCTTCGCCGGTTGATTTCCCGCCTCGTGGCGCGTCAGGCGGACGCCGCCATCGTTGTTTCCGAACACATGAGGCGCTACCTCTCCCGCTCGGTGCCGGCCCACGTCCTGCCCTCCGGAATCGACCTCGAGGTGTTCCGTCCCGAGGCACGCGACGACGCCCGCCGCCGGCTCGGGCTAGCGGAAGAGCAGCGCCTAGTCTTGTTCGTGGGCAATCCGGCGTTGGCCCGGAAGCGTTTCGCCCTGGCCCAGCGAGCGGTCGACATAGTCAATCGCTCGATGCCGACCAGGTTGCTTGTCGGATGGAAGTTGCCTCACCAGGAGGTCGCGGCGCTGATGAGTGCCTGCGATGTGCTGGCGTGCACGTCCATGCAGGAGGGATCGCCCCGCGCGGTCAAGGAGGCCCTCGCCTGCAACCTGCCGGTGGTCTCCGTCCGGGTGGGCGACGTGCCTGCGCGGCTGCGCGGGATTTCCGGCTGCGAGCTGTGCCCGGACGATCGCGCTGAGAGCATTGCGGCGGCCTTGGAACGGGTGCTCCGCCGGGGCTCCCGGATCGACGGCCACAGTGCCATGAAGCATCTGGATGAGCGTCTCCTCACCCAGCGATTGATCGACATTTACCGCTCAGTGCTTCCCCCGACGGGAGCCCTGGCCGAGAACCTGGTGCAGGCCTCCTGAGCGGCAGCCGTGGACTAGAGCGCCGGCCCCACCCCGACCATCGCCCGGCGGACCAACGGAATCGGTGGCCCTCCGTAGGAGAGGAACTGGTCATGAAAATCGTGCCAGGCCTCCCTTCCTCCACGGGTTCGGGTCCAGTCCTCTCGTAGCTTTCGAATCATCAGTTTACCCAGCGTGTAATTCAGGTACGCCGGATCGTAGGAGCCCCGCGCGGCTTGCTGGCGGGCGTTGCCTGGGTCCTGATACGCCTGCTCCCGGAAGAGACGTTCCGATTCCGCCAACGTCATTCCTTTGGTGTGCATCCCGATCGCAGACAGATAGCGGGCGTTACGCAGGAGAGCATTCATCAACTGGCCGATGTGAGTCTCCGGGTCTCCGTTGCCGAGCCCGGCTTCCCACATCATCTCTTCGGTATAGTGTGCCCACCCTTCCGCGAAGGCGTACCCCACGAATATCTGACCGAATTTCGACTGCGCCCGGTTGGAGTGCAGGAAGTTGAGGAAGTGGCCGGGCCATACCTCGTGAACGCTGGTGAAGAGAAGATCGGCGGCTCCAGGGACGTAGGCCTCCTGTTCCGCTTTCGGCCATGTCGGGTCGGGAGGCGCGATGTAGTAGATGGAAGGCAGGTTCTTCTCGTAAGGGCCCGGTATGTCGATGTACGCGAAGTTGAAACGCTGGTACGGGGGTGCCTCACGGACCAGGGCGCGCTCGGTGCCCGGCACGGATACCAGGTTCTTGGCGCGGACGAACGCCTCGAGTGTGTCCAGCTGGTGCGCTGCAGCCTGGACCGGACTCCCCGGCGCCTTATGAGCGTTCATCCGGTCTACACACTTCTGGATTGACTGCCCCGGTGCGTATCGCCCGCAGGCCTCCTTCAGGGCGGCCAGGTTCCGGTCCATGTCCTCTCGACCACGACGTTCCAGCGAGTCGAGCGGAAGGTCTACGCCCTCCGTCATGCGGAGCATCTCGGTGAAAAGTTTGGGTCCCAGTGCGAACTCATTCGTGCCTTGTTTCTCCTGCTGACCAAACCAGGCGCTCAGCTCTCGAAGCGCCTTTGCCGCTCCGGCGTTGGCCGTGGCGAACTGGCGCTGGAGCGCTGTGTCGCTGACCGAAGCGAAGACCGCCGGCACACTTCCCTCGAGATACTCCGCCAGCCCAGCGGTCCGGCCCTGACCGATCCTGGCGTAAGCCTTGGGCAAGGGAGTACGCAGGTTGGTGCGGGCCTGGGCCAGCGCGGCCGGGAGGTTCGTGGCGTACTTCGTAAAGGCACGCATGCGCTCGGGCAGCGGCGCATACTCTCTGGCGAGGTAGACGTTTGGATCGATTCCCGAAGTGTAGAACTCGGGGTTCCGGTGGGGCTGATCGGCGCGCTCACCCCAGAAAAGGTCGCGATCGATAACGGCGATCAGGTAATCCCGCTCGAAGCGAGCTGACGCATTCGAGCTGTCGATTGGAAATGCCGCCGCGCTGTCCCGTAGCTGATGCAAGCGGCCCATCCAGCGCTTGAGACCGGCCTCGCTCCAATCGGGGAAGAGGCCATCGTATTCGTGCCGACCCTGATAGGTGGCGAACAGCGGATTGGCCTTGAAATAGGTCTCGATGAATCCGGAGGCGAATCGATTCCAGTCACCGCCCCTTTTCTCGGTTCGGCCCTGACAGGCGGCCAGGAGCCCGGCGGCAACGAGCATGGTAGATAGACCCGACGAGCGAAGCATTGGACCTCCAGGCGAGTTAGGTGCTGTTGCGCAGCCCTGATTTTCCCCGTTTGTTTCGAACCATGCAAGCCACCCCCCTGGCCAACCACGTAGAGCTCGACGCCGCTCTCCTTCAGGCAGCCATTACCGCGGCGCTCGCGGCCCTCTGTGCCTTTCTCTATTCTCGTTACCGGAAGCCGTACTTCGCCTGGTGGGCCGGCGCCTGGGGACTGTATTTCCTACGGATCGTGGCGATCACCAGTTTCCTTCTCACCTCGCATCGGATCTGGCTGTACTGGCACCAGGTGGTGACCGGCTGGACCGCCCTGGCCCTACTCTATGCCGCACTGGTCTTCTCTCAGCAAGTCCGCTGGCGCTCGTGGTATCTGGCGCTGGTGCTCTTTCCGCCTGTCTGGTCCTATGTCGCCATATATCGACTGAAGCATTTCTTGTGGGCTGCGGGACCGGCCGTGTTGTTCCTCAGCTTGGCCACCCTCTGGACCGGCTGGGTCTTCTTTCGGTATCGGCAGAGGGTCGCCTCCAGCGGTGCCACACTCCTGGCGGCGGCGTTTGGTCTCTGGGGACTGCATCACCTGGACTACCCCTTCCTTCGTGCCCGCGGTGCCTGGGCGCCTTGGGGATATTATCTCGATATCCTGCTGGCGCTTGCCGTGGGCGCCGGCATCCTGCTTCTCGTGCTCGACGATCTGCGTCGCGGGCTCGGCGCGCTCTCCGCCTTGTCGGGCGATTTGCAGCGCGCCGGGCGGCAGCAGGATGTGCTCGACGCCCTGCTCGCCCGACCGCTGAGTCTCGCTGCGGTCCGGGGAAGCGCGCTGTTCTCGATCGAGGGATCAAGCGGCAGCCTGATCCGGGGTGCCGGCGTCTGCGCCCGCTGGACGGATGGAGCGCTGCAACCACCCGCCGCCTCGGTCCTTGCCCGGGTGATCGAGACCGGGCGACCGCAGTTCACCGGAGACTGGTCCGATGCCGAGCCCGGCCATGGCACCTACGCCTACGCCGCGGTCTTGCCGATCTTCCGCGGTGATGCGGTCATAGCCGCACTCGTCCTCGTGGGTGACGCACGCGACCCGTTCACCGCGCTGGACGACAGGTTTCTGCTCGCGCTCGGCCATCAAGTGGGGGCCGCGCTGGAGAATGCCGATCTGTACAGCAGGCTCGAGACCCGCACGGTCGAGCTCGCCCGGCTGTCGGCCCGAATGATCGAGCAGAACGAGGAGGAACGCCGCCGGCTCTCCCGAGAGCTCCACGACGAAACGGCACAGGTCTTTTCGGTCGTGAAAATGGAGCTCGGCCTGCTGCGTGACAGAGTACCTCCGGATAACGCTCCTCGCCTCGATCAAATTCTGGGGCTGATCGACACCGGTATTCGCAGTATCCGCAGCGTGACCAACGACCTTCGGCCATCGCTCCTCGACGATCTGGGGCTTCTCCCAGCCTTGCGCTCGCTGGTGGCTGACTTCAGCGAGCGGAGCGGAATTCGGACCGGGCTGGCGGCCCCGACCACCCTGCCAGCACTCTCGCGTGAAGCCGAGCTGGCCCTCTTTCGTGCCCTCCAGGAAGCGCTCTCCAATGTGCTGCGCCATGCGCAGGCGCGCTCAGTAGATATCGGGATCTCGATCAGCGCCGCCGGCGTGCTCTTGCAGGTCAGTGACGACGGCCGGGGGCTGCCGCCCGGGATGACGACGGAGCGGCTCGAGCTGGAGGGGCACATGGGGCTGGCGGGCATGCGCGAACGTATCACGGCCCTGGGCGGCAGCGTGCGAATTCGCCGGAAAGACGGAGCTGGTGCGCTGCTGGAGGTGCTGGTCCCGGCGATGGACGGCGGCGCAGAATCGTGACCGACAGGCCTATCCGCGTCCTCGTGGCGGACGATCACACCATCGTCCGGACCGGAATCCGGCACGTCCTGGAAGGCGAGCCCGGATTCGACGTGGTCGGTGAAGCCTCCAATGGAGCAGAGGCCTTCGAGCTGACGACGGAGCTCCATCCCGACGTCGTGGTCCTCGACATCTCGATGCCGGGTGAGTCCGGGCTCCAGATCGCAGCCCGCCTGGGTACGGTCCCATCCCCGCCGCGGGTGCTCATTCTGAGCATGCATGACAACGCCGAATACGTGCTCGAGAGCGTCCGTGCCGGGGCTCACGGCTACCTCCTCAAAGACACCGCCGCCACCGAGCTTCGGAGTGCCATCCGGGCCGTCTGTCGGGGAGAGTCGTATTTCAGCCCGCCGGTGGCAAGCCGACTGAGCGCTGCCGTCCGCGGCGAGCACGAGTCCCGGGCCGCCCCGCTGGAGCAGCTCACCGGGCGCGAGCGCGAGGTGCTGGAGGGGATCGCGCGGGGTCGGACCAACAAGGAGATTGCGGCGGATCTCGGGATCAGCCATCGCACGGTGGAAACCCACCGGGAAAGCCTGATGAAGAAGCTGCAGATCAGAACCGTCGCGGAGCTTACCCGTTTCGCGCTCGGCGCCGGGATTGTAGAGCCCTAGCGATGATTATGTTTGGATCATGACCGACCTCAAACCGTTCTCACCGCCTGCTTCCCCCTCCGGAGGCGACGTCGGTAAACCCAAGACCGGGATCGTGATGCTCAATCTCGGCGGTCCGGCCACCCTGGATGATGTGGAACCGTTCCTGCTGGAACTGTTTGCCGACCGGGAGATCATCCAGCTTCCATTTCAGCGGTGGCTCGGGCCCTTCATTGCGCGACGGCGCACGCCCAAAGTCCGCGGTCTCTACGCTGCCATCGGCGGGGGGTCGCCCATTCTCCGCTATACCGAGGCCCAGGGACGCGGCATGATCGCCCGGCTGGACCGGCTGTCTCCGGAAACAGCCCCACACCGGTTCTACATCGCCTTCCGCTACACCCGTCCACGCAGTGACGACGCTCTGCGCATGATGCAGGCTGACGGGGTGGAGCGCGCCGTGGCTTTTACCCAGTACCCTCAATTCTCCTGTAGCACGACCGGCTCGAGCCTCAACGAGCTCTGGCGGGCGGCCTCGCGAACCGGACTGCGAGACGCCTTCGAATGGAGCATTCTCGACCGCTGGCCGGTGCACCCTGGCTTCATCGAGGCAATGACTGAGACCGTGCGCGAGGGGCTAGGCCAGTTTGCGCCGGCCGATCGCGAGAAGGCGCTGATCCTGTTCAGCGCACATTCGCTGCCGCTCGATGTGATCGATCGGGGAGACTCGTACCCTCAGGAGGTGGGTGCCAGCGTGCAGCGGGTGGTCGAACGCCTCGGCGCGTCCAATCCCTACATCCTGGCGTATCAGTCGGATGTGGGGCCGGTGCGATGGCTCGGGCCGAGCACCGCGCAGGTCCTACGCCGGCTGGGCGCGCGCGGGCAGAAACACGTGCTCGTGGTGCCGATCGCCTTCACCAGCGACCACATCGAGACACTATCGGAGCTGGATCGGGAGTATGGAGAGGTAGCCCACGAAGCTGGGATCACGCATTATCGCCGCGCACCGGCCTTGAACGATCGTCCTCGGTTTCTCGACGCGCTGGCGGAGATGGTGCGCGACCACCTGAAGTCGGGAGCCGTCTATTCGAGCCAGTACTCGACGCGTTGCGCCGGTTGTACCAATCCGCAGTGCCGCAACATTCTGAATCCGGTGGGGCAGCAGCAGGTGGGGATGCGTAAATAGACCAAGCGCGGTTGTCGGCGAACTCGGTAATATCGGTGGGCTATTCGGCCCGAAGGTTCCGGCTCACCGGATAAAGCACGCGGCGGACGAGCCGATCGGCCATTTGCCTCACGATCTCACGCTCACGATCGGAAAGGCTATCGAGCTGGGCCAGTGCCCAGGCCGATTCCTGCTCCGCCAACTCCACACCCAATCGGTGGAGCTCCGCCAACCTCGGGGCGGCCAGCCGGCCTCGCAAGCTGAGTCCGAGCCGGGCAAGCTCATCGTCGATGATCCGCTCGGCATCTGCTAAAGCAGGGGGAGCCGTTCCCACGGCCGGGCAGCAGAGACGCTCGAGGTCGTCCAAATCGAACAGGTGGACGTCAGCAGTGGCCCGGGCAGCAGGATCGACATTCCGAGGCACTCCCAAATCAACCACGAAGAGCTCTCGACCTTCCCGGCGGGCGGCCACCTGAGCCAGTTCCGCGCCGGTTACCACCGGATGGACAGAAGCCGTGGCCACAACCAGAAGGTCCGCCCCTTCGAGCTTCTGCTCCAACTCGCCGAGATCTCCGACCGTGGCACCCCATGCCTGGGCCAGCACCAGGGCACGCTCCGGATGGCGATTCAACAATGCGACGTTCGTGGCCCCTCGCTCGGAGAGCGCCCGAAGGATTCCTTCGGCCGCTTCGCCCGCACCAAGCACCACGACTCCTCGGGACCCGATGGTGCCCCACCGCTCCGCAATCAGGCCAACCGCAGCCGAGCTTACGGAGGCCGGATGGCGGCCGAGCATCGTCTCGCGCCTTATGCGCCGGCCCGCTGCCAGTGCCCCGGACAAGATCAGGTCCATGTCCCGGGTCGTCGTACCCGCTGCACGAGCAGCGTCATACGCCCGGCGAACCTGTCCCAGGATCTCGGTCTCACCGAGAACCTGGGAGTCGAGTCCCGCGGCCACGATGAAAAGATGACGAACCGCCGCCTCGCCATCGTAGCGCGTGAGCACCGTATTGGAGGCCGCACCACGAGCCTGCGCCAGACGCCGCAGCCACGCTTCGCCGTCTTCGCTACCGCTCCAGTAGTACTCGCAGCGATTGCAGGTCGAGAGCAGCAGCGCAGACCGGCCGGCCTGCTGTTGCTCCTGCAATAACGTGATGGTTTCGCCGTGGGTAAGAGCAAAGCGCTCGCGCTCCTCCACCCGCGCCGTATGGTGGCTGATCCCAATGACATGGAAGGAAAGGTCGGGCAGCACGATACAAGGGTAGGACGCAGCGTAGGCGGTCACAATCCGCGTTCCTGCGGAACCCTCTTCCGTACAACTACGGAGCAAAAGACCGCGGGAGCCTTCGCGCCGAGTGATTGCTCCCATGATATTTCCGCCCATGGCAGAACCTGGGGAGCCCAACCGGCGGCTCGTGTTGGTTGGGGCCGGCCACGCCCATCTATTCGTACTGGAGCAGCTGGCCCTTGGCCACTTTCCGCCAGCGGAGGTAACTCTCCTCTCACCCTACGCCGGGCACCTTTATTCAGGCATGCTTGGAGGGCTTATAACCGGGCGCTACGGGCGAGAGGATGCCTACCTGGATCTTCCATCGCTCGCCGCCAACGCCGGTGCGCGATTTGTTCTCGGCTCCGCGGCGGGGATAGACGTTGCCAACCGGCAGATCGGCGTGAACGGCGGCCGACGACTTCCCTACGACATCGCATCATTTGCAGTTGGCTCGGAGGTGCGGCCGGCTAAGATGAATGGCAGTGACACGGTCCTGGCGGTTAAGCCGATCGATCGGGCCGGCGAGATTGCTGAGGCCCTGGAACAGTTGGCGCAAGCAAACCCAACAGTCGTGGTCGTGGGTGGAGGGGCAGGGGGCGTTGAGATCGCGCTCAACATCAAGGCTCGGCTGCGGGCCCTGGGCCGCACCGGCGCGCACGTCGTGCTGGTCGACAGGCAGCGGCGCCTCGTCGCAGATCGTTCGGAGGCATGCGCTCGAGAGGCGGCCCGCGCACTAGCTCTAAACCAGGTACAGGTCGTTTTGGGTATGCGGGCAGAGGAGGTCGGCTCCAGGACGGTTCGTTTGAGCGGCGGGACAGACCTGCCTTACGACACCGTGGTTTGGGCCACCGGCGCGAGTGCCCCTGAGATCTTTCGCGCGGCGGGTCTGGAGACCGACCACGCCGGGTTCCTGCTGGTGGACAGCACGCTACGATCGGTAACCGACTCCGCCATCTTTGCCGCTGGAGACGCAGCCACCCTGCGGCCATTCCCTGCGACGCCCAAGTCCGGCGTCTATGCCGTGCGGCAGGGTCCGATTCTCGCTCGAAACCTTGGCCTGGCGCTCACGGCTGGCGGCAGCGAGCGCTTCCGGCGCTACCGGCCGCAGCCACGGTCTCTGGTTCTCATCAATACCGGAGATGGCCGTGCCATCCTGTCCTATGGTTCGATAGCGCTCACCGGGCGGTGGGTCATGCGCCTGAAGGACCGAATCGATCGCGGCTTTGTGCGCCGGTTTCAGCGGCTCGCCGCTTCCTGAAACGCTGGCTGCGGGTTTACTGGTGGTCTCCGGCGCTCCTCATTGCCTGCTGATACATCGAGATCAGGCGCCGCGTTCGGGCAATGTGTTGGTTCAGTGTCAAATGGTCCAGCGTGCTCCCGCCTTCCGCTCCTTCTCCAAGATCATGCATCACCGAATCCTTGAGCGCCCTGAAGTCTCCCGAATCCGCCAGGCCAGCGCGGTGGAGATCGGCGGCCATGGAGTTGACAACGTCGCCAGCGAGGTTCTTGTACGCGGTGAGGTTTTCCGGATCGGAGGGCTGCACCCCGGAGGCCATAAGGTTCAGCTGATTCTGAATGGCTGGAATGAGCCTTGGGGCCTCCAGTTCCGAGCCGTTGTCCGAGGTATAAGCCGAGGCCGAGGCACTGCCCGCCTTCTCGCGGGTGCACCCGGCGCAGAGCACCATCGTCAGCAACAGTAAGGCCTGTCTCACGTGCACTCCTCCTGCCTCAGTGTGAGGCGCAACCGTCCTATCTCCCAAACAGCCTCCCCAACACCCCGATACTCAGCACCGACTCGAATGCAAGAGCCAGCTCGTTCATCGAACCGTGGCGCTCTGCGGGATTCACGGCCAGAGCCTTGGTAATGACGGCCTCGAGCCTGGCCGGCAGGTCGGGCTTGGCGTCCCGAAGCCGGAGCGGCGCCCCTCTGAGGCGAGCAATCATGGTCTCCTGCGCGCTCTTGCCGGTGAAGGGGAGCTGACCGGTGAACAACTCGAACGCGAGAATCGCCAGAGCGTAGACATCGCTGCGTCCGTCGAGCGGCTTTCCTCGTATCTGTTCGGGGCTCATGAACTCCGGGGTGCCGAGCACGATCCCCGTAGCCGTCAGCTTCACAACGTCAGGGCCCGCACGCCGCTCCTTGGCCAGGCCGAAATCCATCACGACCGCGCGAAACCCGGTTGGGGTGTCTGGATCCGGCACGAGCATGACGTTTTCCGGCTTCAGATCGCGGTGAATGATGTGAAGATCGTGTGCGTGAGCCAGTCCCTGGCATGCCTGCACCAGCAGCGGGATGCCATCGGCGAGCGGGAAGGGTCCTCGGCGGGTCTCGTGCTCGCTGAGCGGTTCGCCCTCCAGATAGGGCATTACCAGGTACAGCAGCCGGTCGGGGGTCTCACCCAGTCGGAGGATTGGACAGACGTTGGGATGGTTCAGCCGGGTAGCGATGGTCGCCTCCCGCCGGAGACGTTCGACCGAGGCAGGATCGCGAGAAAGCTTGGGGATCAGGATCTTGACCGCGACGGGCCGCTCGGTGCCGATCTCGCGGGCCTGATATACGTACGACATCCCACCCTCGCCCAGCTTGCGGGCGATCTGA
Organism: Gemmatimonadales bacterium; assembly: GCA_034666205.1. Taxonomy (GTDB): domain Bacteria; phylum Gemmatimonadota; class Gemmatimonadetes; order Gemmatimonadales; family GWC2-71-9; genus CAVVWJ01. The sequence continues at coordinate 1,279 of JAXDMF010000391.1, read as the reverse complement.
TAACGCTGGTCCAGTACCTGGCCGGTGAGTGATGCCACCCGCACGGTAAGCTTGTCCTGGAGGGCCCGTTCCGCCTCCCAGTCGAGCGCAGCCCCACCCTCGGCCGAATCGCGGGACCTCGATCGGGATCGAGGTTGACCCGCGGGGCCAGCCGTGCTCGTTACAACGTCACCTTCAACCAGAAGCGATCCATCCTTGACGCAGAACCGTGCGGGGGCTGCGTACACCGATTGACAGCGTGGGCAACGCCGATCGCTCAATCGCGGAACCGATTCCGGCCGTCGCTCTTGGCCCGGTAGAGGTGGGTATCGGCCAAGCGGAGCAGCGACTCGCCATCGCTCACCCGTTCGTCGGGGTAGGAGGCTATTCCAATGCTGATGGTGACCCGAACCGGCTTGCCCGACTCGCCGAAGTCGTGGGTGGACACCCGGCGAAGAATCCGCTCGGCGAAGTTGCGAGACTCCGTGTTGGTCGTCTCCGGCAGGAGGACGACGAACTCCTCACCGCCGTAGCGCGCCACGATGTCGACGGAGCGCTGCTCCCGCTTCAACAGATTGGCCAGTTGCTTCAGTACCCGATCGCCCACCAGGTGGCCGTAGGTATCGTTGATCTGCTTGAAGTTGTCGATATCCACCATCATGCAGGTAAGCATGGTGGCGTACCGCGCGGCGCGGTCCATCTCCTGCTCCAGTTTCTGCATCAATGCCCGCCGGTTGAAGCAGTTGGTCAGCGGATCGGTCTCGGCGAGGTGCCGCATCTGCTCCTGGCCCAGCACCGCGTTCTCCAGGTCGTAGGCCCGCTCCAGCGCCGCGACGGCGGCATTGATCACTTCCTCCGCGAACTGAACATCGTGCTCGTTGAGCGGAGCGTCCTCGCTGGTGGTCCGGAGAAAGAACACTCCGGCAGGCAGCTGCCGCAGGGAGAAGCGCAGCGCCACGGCCGAGCGGGTTTCTACCGGGCGGCCCTCGGCTTCCCATTCGTCGCGAACTCCCCGGAACAGCGGATCGGTTTGCACGTCCCGCACCAGCACCCGCTCGCCGGTGGCGAGGGCATGTCGGATCTCCGGGTACCGTTTGAGGTCGACCTTCAGATTGTGGAGGTTCGGGTTGTCGGAGGCGGCCACGACGATCCCCGACTCATCTTCGGAGCCGGCCATGATGATGGAGCACCGCGCGATGCTGAGACCCTGGGCGACCCGACGCACCAGTATGCCGTAGATCTCTTCCGGCTTCAGCGATGCGGTCACTTCCTGCATGATGTCCATCATCTCGGAGCGCGA
>JAXDMF010000390.1:0-5347 GCA_034666205.1 Gemmatimonadales bacterium | reverse complement strand
AAGGTGCGTGGGTTCTGGAAGTCTTTGTCAAACACGTACACCCCAGGGAGGAAGGGGCCGCCTGCCGGGCTGGGGAGCAGGTCGCCGTAGTTGGGCGGCGCGCCGAGGATGCCGGTAAGCGCGCTGTTACGGAACAGAGTCTGGCCCCGGGAGCCGTCGGTGCTCCGGCTGCTGGCCAGATTGAGACCCGGAATCCGCGCGTAGTAGAGGCCGGCGTTGGCGTGGAGGACCTGCTTGCCGTCGCCCTTGACGTCCCAGGCGAAGCCGAGCCGCGGCTGAAACATGTGGTAATCGCTCGGGATGGTCCCGTTGCCGGGGAACGTAAATGTTCCCGCCGGGGTGGTGACGGTCTGGCCGATGAACGGCGCATAAAACAGTTGATTGATCGGGGTAATCAGGCTGGGCTCGATCTGTGCTTCCCAGCGCAACCCGTAATTCACCGTGAGATTGGAGCGCGGCTTCCAGCTGTCCTGGAGAAACACCCCCAGCTCGTGCTGGATGATCGTCTGGGTCCCAGCCTGCTCCACGGTGAGCGGGGCCACCCCCGCCTGCTGGAGATAGAGAGTCACCGGGCCACTGATGTGGGTTCCGGTGGGACAGGCTGCGGTGTTACTGGTGGTTAGGAGCGTGTTGGTTACGTCATCGGAGCACTCGACATACTGGTTCCCGTTGGCGACGTAGCCGAGGAATCCATTGAGCGACGTGAAGCCCATGCGGCCATTCGCGAAGCCGATGAACGTCTGGTTCACGCCGGTCCGATTCCACTCCGCACCGAGTTTGAACAGGTGGTTGCCTCGGAGGAGCGAGACGTTGTCCAGCACCTGGAACCGGTAGTCGTAGGCCGTCTGGAGCGGGATGAAGTAGGGCATGCCCACCCGATATCCAGAGAATCCACCCGGGCCCACGAAACCGATATCGGTGTCCGGGAATGGCCTCCCGGTTAATGGGTTTTGGGGGCCGGTGTAGGGCCGCGGCCGATCCTCCCGAGCCACCTGGAACCGGAACTCGTTCGAGAGCGACGAACTGAACAGCGATGTCAGGCTCCCGTTCACCGCGTGCGAGTGATCCTGCTCCAGCGCATTGGCGCTCCGGCCCCACGAATCCACGTCGAAGGTGCCGTTCTGCTGGCTGGAACGGGTGTAATTGTATTTAAGGCTCGCGGTGTGCTTCTCGCTCAACTTGAAATCGAGCTTGCCCAGGAGCGCGTTGCCGTCGTTGGTTCGGCTGATCGGGCCAAAGTCGCCCCCCAGGGCGCCGCCGAAGGCGGTGTCGGTGAACGCCACCAGAGTGGGGTCGATCGAGGCCAGTCGGTCGGTCTGCTTGGTCTCGTTGTACTTTTGCTGGTCGTAGGCCAGGAAGAAGAATGCCTTATCGCGAACAATCGGACCGCCGAACGTCCCACCGAACTGGTGCTGGGTGAAATCGGGAGTGAAGCCGGTTGTGCCACCACTCGGGAAGGTGTGGCTGAAGTCGGCCGAGAGGGCGTCGTACTTGCCGAAGTAATGCGCCGAGCCGTGGAACTCGTTGGTGCCGGACTTGGTGATGATATTGAGGAACCCGCCGCCGGAGCGCCCGAACTCGGCGTTGGCGCCGTCGGTGACGACCACGAAGTCCTGCACCGCATCGAGATTAAAGGTGAACGCCGGCCGCTGCCCGCCCCGCTGCTCGCCGAAAAACGGGTTGTTGAAGTCGGCGCCGTCCACCGAGACGTTGTTGTGGATGCCGCGCTGGCCACCGATGCTGATCTCGTCGCCGTCGGGCCCCTGCACGATGGCCACGTTGGGGGTGAGGGTGGTGAAGTTAAAAATGTTCCGCCCGTTGTTGGGCAATCCCTCCACCGCCTCGGCGCTGAGCCGCGTGGCCGACACCGAGCTGTTGTCCACCGGCGCTTCAGGCGCAATGGCGGTGAGCTCTTGGAGCTGCACGACCTGTGGGGCAAGGGCAAAGCTGCGTTCGACCGTCTCGCCCAGCCGCACCGCCACGCTGTCTCGGCGGGACTCACGGAAACCCAGCGCACGGGCGCCGACATCATAGGAGCCGACCCGGAGCAGGGTGGCCACGTACACCCCGCTCGCGTTGGTGTTGAGGGTCCGTGTGGCGTTGGTCTCGCGGTTCCGCAGGGTGACGACAGCACCCGCCAACGGCGTGCCCGCGGAATCCGAGACTGTGCCCCGGATGACTCCGGTGGTGGCCTGCGCCTGGGCTTGAAGGAGGTTTGGTATCGCGAGTAGCAGCGAGAGCAGGAGGAGACACGGGGCCGGGAGGCGTAGCCGACGACACAGATCCATGGAGTGAGGATCCTTTCCAAAATGGCGGAAGGGCTGCGGAGGATTCGTTAGCTGGGAGATCGGGTGATAGCTTATCGCCCGATTGGCGGGGTCGCAAGGATCTTCGGCCGGGGGCTCTCAGACTAGCGTTCATTCTAGTCCGTTCCGAATCTCCCCTTCACTCCTTCCACCATCTGGGCAGTGGTGGACTTCAGGGCCTCCCAGGTCTTCTCCCCGGCGACTCGCACACTCTTGAGTGTCCGGCGAGCCGAGCGAGCGCGACTGGTTCTCTTCTTGGCCCTGCTCGCCTTCTTGGCTGTGCTCTTGGTGCGGCGCTTGGAACCGCGCTTGGCTCCGGCGCGTTTGGCGGACGCTCGCTTTGCGGTACGCTTCTTTGCCATGAGGATCTCTCGACTGGTGAAGGACGGGCGGCAGGCTCTCAGGTGTTTCCCGACCCGGTGTGGGGCCTGTCACAGACATTATACGACCTTACATTGGACCTTACCACCTCCGGCGTGTCGCCTTTCGGCCGACTGCACGGGCTTCGGGAGTACTCAATGGGCGAAAGCGGAGCAGCGCACCGAATCAGCGGGTCAGGCCTCCTCGCGCGCACCGCCGCGCGGGTACCATCGCGTGCCGACTTGGCCCGCATTGGCCCCAGCGTCAGGGGCCCCCTCCTGACGCTTGCCGCCGCCATCGGCTTCGACGTCCTGGCTCGGCACAATCTCGAGCTCTCCCACCCATTCGCGTTTCTCCTGCTGACCGTCGTCTATTCGACCTACAGCGGTGGCTCCCGGCCGGGGGTCATTAGCGCGATCCTGATGGTTCTGTACGCCCTTCACTTCCTTTCGACGCCGGGCTCGATCCTGCACTACACCCCCGGCAACGCGTATACCCTGCTCGGCTTGGCACTCTCGGCGCCGGCGGCGGTCGTGTTGGTGACGCGCCTCCGGGATGCGGCGCAGCGTGCTCGTGCCGTCGAGCTCTCCCGCGGTGAGGCGGAACGACTGGACCGAAGGCTGGCATTCTTTGCCGAGGCCAACGTCACCCTGGCCTCGTCGCTGGACTATGAGGCCACCCTCCGGGACCTCGCCCGGCTCATGGTTCCGACGCTCGCGGACTGGTGCGCCATCCATGTCGCCAGCGATCAGGGGGTGCTCCAGTTCATCTCGGGCGCGCATCGGGATCCGACCAAGGACCTGCTGGTCCGCGCCCTCTGCGAGTACAAGCCCCGGCAGCCGCCCTTCGGAGCGGCACACCACCGGGCCGAGCTGGGCCAGGTGACGGACGACCTGCTCCGGGTCAGCGCGGAGGACGCCGAACAACTCAAGCTCTTTCGGGCCCTCGGGGCCACCGCATTTCTCCGGGCGCCACTCACCGCCCGAGGCCATTCGGTGGGCACCCTCACGCTGGTCGTCGGCCCGGAGTCGGGCCGGAGCTATGGTGCCGACGACCTGGCGTTCGCGGAGGAGCTGGCGGCGCGAGCGGCACTCGCGGTGGATAATGCCCGCCTGTTTCGAGCTGCGCAGGAGGCGGACCAGCGCTACGGTATGCTATTCGGCAGCAATCCCCAGCCAATGTGGGTCTTCAACGCGGATACTTTGGCGTTCCTCGCGGTGAACGACGCGGCGGTACGGCAGTATGGGTACAACCGGGAAGAATTTCTCTCGATGAACATCATGGACCTGCTTCCGCCCGAGGATGCGCCCGGCTTGCACCACGGGCTGGAGCGGACCGGGCTCCAGCGAGGGGACGTCGCGCTGGCCCAGCACCAGCGGAAAGACGGCACCATCGTCGACATGGAGCTGGTCTCCCATGAGATGGAGCTGGATGGGCGGCGCGCCCGGCTGGTGCTGGCGACCGACATCAGCGAGCGCACCCGCACTCGTGCGGCGCTGCACCAAACCGAGGAACAGCTCCGCCAGGCGCAGCGAATGGACGCGGCGGGCCGGCTGGCCGGAGGTGTGGCCCACGACTTCAACAATCTGTTGACGACCATCCGCGGGTTCAGCGACCTCCTTCTGCGCGACATGCCCACCGATGACACCCGGCGCAAGGATGTCGAGCAGATCCGGAAGGCAGCCGACCGGGGTGCCATCCTGACCCGCCAGCTCCTGGCCTTCGGGCGGTCCCAATCGGTCGAGCCGCGTGCCATCGAGCTCAACAGCCTGGTCACGAACATGGAAGGGCTGATGCAGCGGCTCATCGGCGCCGACATCAAGCTCGTGACCCAGCTTCGGTCGGGACTGGGAGAAGTGAAGGTGGATCCGGGTCAGGTGGAGCAGGTTCTGGTGAATCTGGTTCTCAACGCACGGGACGCGATGCCGGCTGGCGGGACGCTCACCATCGAGACCGGGGAACGTCTCATCAGCGGTTCGACTCGCGGCCGTTCGGTGAAGCCGGGTCGATACCTGGTGCTCGCGGTGAGCGACAGCGGGAGCGGCATGGACGGAGACACCCTCTCCCATGTCTTCGAGCCGTTCTTCACTGCCCAGGCGCCCGGCAGCCGCGCCGGGCTGGGATTGTCGATCGTCTATGGCATCGTGAAGCAGAACGGCGGCGTGGTACGGGTGTCGAGCGAGCCGGGCCAGGGCACCACCGTGAAGGTCTTTCTGCCCCGGGTGGAAGGTGACGAGCCCGTCGCGACCGAGGCGCCCGTATCACTTAGAGGCGATGAGACCGTACTGATCGTGGAAGATGAAGATGGAGTCCGCGAGCTCATCTGGAAGATTCTGACTGACCAGGGGCACACGGTGCTGGAGGCTCGGCATGGCCGGGATGCATTGACCGTGGCCACCGGGTATAACCATCCGATTCATCTGCTGGTGACCGATGTGGTCATGCCGGAGATGGGAGCCGGCGAGCTGGTGGACCGCCTGATCACCAAGCGCCCCAACTTGAAGGTTCTGTTCATCTCCGGTTACACCAACGATGAAGTGCTTCGCCGCGGAGTGACCCGAAGCGACGCCGCCTTCATTCAGAAGCCGTTCGTGGGGCTGGAGCTGATGCAGAAGGTGCGGGGGCTGCTCGACGGAGGGTCACGAGTCACGAGTCGCGAGTCGTAGGACTTACTGGAGGCT
>JAXDMF010000389.1:0-7653 GCA_034666205.1 Gemmatimonadales bacterium | reverse complement strand
CGACGGAATCACCGCTCATCTACGAGAGGATCGGCGCCACATCCAGGATACTGATGTCGAGCGCCTGGCGACCGCGGTCCAGGTGCTCAACCTGGAGCTCGCCACCAGCCCGGACGTCGTCGCCATCGCCTGCCGGCTCCGTCCGTACCAGGCCACGCTCGTCCCGGAGCGACGGGAGGAGATCACCACTGAGGGAGGCCTGGACCTGAGCCGTCCTAGTCCCAAACTGCGCGAGACCATTCGCCAGCTGGAGCAGGTGGGAGCCAGAGTCAGCCTCTTCATTGACCCCGATCTCCGGACCCTCGATGCCGCGAAGGATCTCGGCGTACCGGCAGTCGAGCTCCACACCGGGCGGTACGCGCACACTTGGCGCCAGAACGACACGGCGCTGGACCAGCTCCGCCAGGCCGCCGGCCACGCATCCGACATGGGGCTGTTCGTCCATGCCGGACACGGGCTCACCTATGCCAACGTCAGGCCAGTCGCCGCAGTCCCCCAAATCGAGGAGTTGAATATCGGGCACAGCGTCATGAGCCGTTCGATGATTGTGGGAATGCACCGGGCCGTCGTGGAGATGCGGAAGGCGATGGGGAGATAGCTAGGGGCTATTGGCTATGGGCTATGGGCTAGTCGCACTAGATTTGTACCGCCCATGACCAACCCACTCGGCGCCGCGGATTTCTTTGCTCTCGAAGCTGGCGAGTGTCTTGACCGGCTCGAGCATCTGGTGACGGAGGAGGCGCCCCCAACAGGCGAGGAATTCCTCCGTCTGGCCAGGGTGCTGCGTGGCTCGGCGCTCATGGCCAGCCAGACGCAGATCGCCCGAGCCGCCGCTGGGCTCGAGGGGCTGGCCCGCGCTCAACGCGATCATCGCCGCGCGTGGGATGCGACCACCCGTGAGCAGGTGGCGCAATCGGTCGAGGAGTTTCGGCTGCTCGTGCGCCATGCGCGTGAGTGGACCGACGCGGACACGGCTCGCGCGGTGCGACTCGGTCAGGCACTGGAGACCCTGACCGGGGTCGCTCCGAGCGACGTGACTCCACCAATTCCCGCTACCCAGCCCGCTCGCCAGGAGCTGCATACCGGCGTCCGGGCGTTCATCGCACGGGAGGGAGCGCTCATCGCCAGCGCCCTCGATCGAGCGGCCCATGCCCTCCGCACTTCCCCCGGCGATCGAGAGCCGCTCTATAACGTGATCCGCCGGATGCAGTCACTGCGGGGTCTGGCCGAGCTGGGTGAGCTGACTCCACTTCCCGAGATCCTCGATGGGATCGAGCTGGCGGTGGGCGACCTCACTCGCCTGTTCGCACCGCCGCCGGGAGTGGATGAAGTGATGGACTCCGCGGCCCGGGCCCTCACCCGGATCTCTCGTGATGTGGCCGAGCACGGGCGCCCCGATCCTGCGGCCGAGGAATCGGCCCGCTTCACCGATCTGCTGCTCCGTGCCTTTGCCGTCGAGCGTGACGTCGTACCGATCGAGTCTCTGTATTTCGAGGGAGACACCGAGCCGGCCAGCCGCCCCACCTCGCAACCGCAGTTCGCTCCTCCGGAACCGCTGGGGCCACTCGAGCTGGTCAGTCATGGAGAGCACCTTTGCCAGAGCGCCGATCTCATCGCCCAGGCCCGCTCCGCTACCGAGCGGGATCTGCGGCTCTACCACCTGCTCGGAGCCCTGCGATCGGCCGCCGCACCCAGCACCGATCCCGTGGCGGGGGCGTTGGGGATCTTCGCCCGCTCGGCTCAGGAGGCGCTTGCGGCCGGGGTGGCCAGCCGCTCGGTGGATGGGCTGGTGAGCCGGCTGCGGGAAGCGGGGGAGCTGCTTCGCGGCATCGGCGAGGCCGATGATCGCATGCTGATCTCCCGGCGGCTGCTCGACGTCGCGCACCGGGTGGACCGATTACGGGACGAGACCGCGACGCACGAGTCGCCGACGGCGCCGGACGAGCCACCCGGTGAGCCCGTGCCGATCGAATCCCTGGGATTCGATTCCGACATCGTCCCGATAGAGAGCCTCGCGCCCGACGGCCCGGTCCCGGAGGAGGCTGGGGGATTGGAGCTCAGCTTCAAGGCCTTCGGCCGCCTCGTTCGTGAGCGTGGAGCCGCGACTCCCTCGCTCGAGGTGCTGCTCGGGCGGTCCGTCACGGCGCCGGAGGAGCCGGCCGTCGCTATCGACACGCTGTGCTATCGGGGTCACGCAGCTCTCCAGCGTGCGCTTGCCGTGCGCCACCAGATTGCGGCGGAGCTCACCGGTGACGCCTCGCTGGAGTCTCTGCAACCGCTGCTACAGGAGCTGCTCGATCTAGTTCCGCTGGCACTTGCCGACGCCTGATTCTGAGGCGCGAGGGCGCCGGGCTCTCACTGCGGCGCTGGGCATCGCGATCTCTATTGGCCTGCTGCTGTGGGCGCTCCGCGGCGTCAGCATCCCCGATGTGCTCCGCCACATTGGGGCAGCCCACCCTGCCCCGCTCACCCTGGCGGTCGTCATCGCCACCCTGACCTTTCCTCTCCGGCTGATCCGCTGGCGCCTGCTCCTGAGGGACGAGCAGGGACGGCGCTACCCCGCCACTCCACTCTGGCATGCTATCGCGCTCGGCTTTACCGCGAACAATGTGTTACCGCTCCGGGCCGGCGAGCTGGTACGGTCCTACACGGCTGCCCGCCTCGCACCGGCGCGGTTCTCGACCGTGTTTTCGTCCATCGCCGTCGAGCGGATCTTCGATGCCCTTACGGTTGTCGCGCTCCTGACGCTGGCCCTGCTGAGCCCTGATCTCCCGCCGCACCTGACCATCGGCGGTCAATCGGTGGCTCATCTGGCGCGAGCCGGTGCTGTCGCCGGCGCCGCCGGACTCCTTATGGCCATCCTGGTTGTAGCGGCTCCATTGACGGCCGAACGCCTGGTGCGGCGGGTGCTGCCCTTCCCCCGGTTGGCCGGCGGGATTGTCAACGTGCTCGAAGGAGTGCGGCAAGGGCTTATGGTCCTCCGGACGCCTGGCCGGCTTGCCGGAGTCGTCTTCTGGTCGCTGGTCGTGTGGCTGGCAAACGCCTTGGCGTTTTACGTAGCGTTCGCCGCGTTCGACATACCCGTGAGCTATCTCGGCGCGTTGCTGCTGCAAGGCCTGCTCATCCTGGGCATATCGCTCCCCTCGACCCCGGGCTTTTTCGGTCCATTCGAGGCCGTCATCGTCGCCGTGCTCGCACTCTACGGTGTTCCAAAGGATGTGGCGTTCTCGTATGCCATCGCCTTTCACATCACTTCCTTCATTCCGATCACAGCGCTCGGCTTATGGTCGCTGGCCCGGAACCCGGGGGCCTTCAGCCGTCGGCGCCGGGCTGAGGCCTGACCGTGATCGTCACCCTCTCGGCCTATGCCAAGATCAATCTTTTCCTGCGGGTACTGGCGCGGAGCGACGACGGGTATCACAGCCTGGAGACGCTTCTCTGCCTGGTGAGCCTGGCGGACATTCTGACAGCCGAACGCAGAGAGGGACGCGGTGTAACCGTGGAGGTCACCGGAGCTGACCTAGGCCCGGCGGAGCGGAACCTTGCAGTGCAGGCGGCGGCCAGCGTCCTACAGGCTACAGGGAACCGGTTCGCGATCCACCTTACGCTCACCAAGCGCATTCCGGTCCGCGCCGGCCTGGGCGGCGGCTCGAGTGACGCCGCGGCGGCTTTGCACGCCGCCAACCGGCTCGCGGGAGATGCCATCCCCCGCCATGAGCTACTCCAGTTGGCCGCCCGGCTCGGCAGCGACATCCCCTTTTTTCTTACCGGCGCCCCGCTGGCCCTGGCGTGGAACCGCGGCGAGCGAATGCTCCGGCTGCCACCTCTGCCAGGAGCGGCCGCGTTGCTCCTCACGCCACGAATACCCATTGCGACGGGGGAGGCCTACGGCTGGCTGGACAGTGCCAAGCAGTCCGGCGGTGGGAGGGGCGCGGTGGCGCTCGATCTCGATGCGCTCTCGCGCTGGGGAGATATCGGGAGGATGGCGGGTAATGACTTCGAGTCGCCGGTCTTCGGTCGGCATGGAGAGATCCGCTCGGCATTCGAAGCGCTCGTCGCCACCCGGCCCCTAGTGTGCCGAATGAGCGGGTCCGGCTCCACCCTCTTTGCGATCTACCGCAGCGAAAGCGACCGCGAGGACGCCGCGACGATGCTCGGGCGCAAACATGGGATGATCACGCCGGTTGCGACGGTTGCGACCACGGTATCGGGACTGGAGGCCCTCGCCAGTCCCATCAGATGATCTTGATAATTCTCGCGACGGAAGGGACGCCGTTGCCGTTCAGAATGAAAAGCATATAGTGACCCGGCGGCGCCAGGTTGCTACTCGCGGGTGCCGTGACGCTCAATCCTCCGGAGGCTTGCCGGAAGGAGAGCTGGTTCAACCGCTGATTTGAGTCGAAAGCATGAGTGACTGAGCCAAGCCGGATCCAGGTCACCCTGCTGATGGTGCCCGCATTCGCGGTGCCGACGAAGAAGGTCTCGCCATAGTTCACCGTCGTTGGAGCGCTCGAGATATAGGGCCGAGCTCCCTTGAACAGATACGGTGGCGAGAAGATCTCGGCGTCATAGTGGTTGACTTTGCCGGCCGCGTCGCCACTCCCGGTATGCAGTACCCGCCCGTCCCTGAGCAGCAGCGAGGTGGAGTGGTAAACCCGGACGACCGAGTTGCTCGCCAACGTGGTCCACTTTCCCGTCGCGGGATCCCACAACTCCGCCGCGTGCACCGCCTGAGCCTCGTCGCTGAATCCGGTGCCGCTGGTCCCGCCGGTCACCAGCACCTGACCGGTTGGAAGAATGGTTGCGTTCAGATGGCGGCGGGCATAGGCCATCGAGCCGGTCCACCGCCAGGTAGGTGTTGCCTGATTCAGGTCGATGATCTCGGCAGTTTTGGTGGTGCGCCCCCCGCCGGCGTATAGGATCTTCCCCGGCTGGTACATCACCGCGGAGCCATAGTCCCGGGCTCCGTAGAGTCTGGTGGCCACGTCGGTCCACGAGCCGGTGCCGGAGGTCGACAGGTAACGGGTCAGTCTCTCTTCCCCCGCATAGAACACCTTTCCATTCGGTGCCAGGAAGGTTCGAGGATAGTAGGGAAGCGAGCGACCGGCGGAGGTGAGCGCTCTCCAGGTCGATCCGGTCCAGACTTCGGGTATAGTCGCCACCACGCCGGTCTGATCCCGGCCGGCGATGGTGACTGCCTCGCCGTTCGCGAGGGTGGTGGTGGTTGGATACCAGCGCCCCTTCTTCATTGGAGTTCGGGTCGACCAGGCCAGGGTGGCGGGATTGAACAGATGGGCGTCCGGTATACCGTTGTCATCGCTGAGATGGCCCCCGTTAACGAGCAGCCGACCATCTGGAAGGAACGTATGACCGCTGCAGAAAATCCAGGATGGAGCCGGGACGGCAGTGAACGTCTTGGCGGCAGGGTCCCAGACGAAAGGATCACCGAACTTTCCCCAGGTCAGAACCTTTCCAGTCCGGAGGAGGTGCACGTGAAGGCCGATGATGGGCCAGGGGAACGGCGCGCTCCACTTGCCGACCACGGCTTCGTTTCCTGTGGCCGCAACCGAGGCTGACAGCGCCGGAGAGCCACAGGGCCGTCCCTCGTTTTCCCGCCGGGTGATACTGCTACCATCCTTATACAGCTCAACCGTCCCGGCCCCCGCGGTTTCCACCTCGGTTTCGCTGTAGCCTGGGTCTCCTCCGGGGCCACCACGAAGAGTAAGACCGCCGGTCTCATTGGTTCCGGCAACGCGAAACTCCACCTGGACGGTGGACGGGGTGGCATTGGTGGCGAGGAACTTGTTGCCGCAGACATACACCAGGTCTACTGGCCGGAGCATGCTCCCACCCGGTCCCGCCGCCGGGGGAACGTCGGGGCGTGCAGGTGGCGACTGGCTGTTGTCCTGGCAAGCGGTAAGGAGGAGGTGAACTGCACTCACACACAGGAGCGGCAACAGCCTGGTCATGTACCTGGGCACCGTGGCTCCCGAGTTCGGGGTGTTCAGGGTCCCGGTACCTTTTCGTCCACCATCTGGCGCACCTTGCGGATGAGCGCCTCCGGTGCGAGGGGCTTCTGAATGAACTCGCGCCCCTCCTCCATCAAGCCACGGCGGACGACATCGAGGCCGGTGTACCCTGACGTGAACAGCACCGAAATTCGCGGCCAGCGCTGCGCGATCCGGGCCGCCATCTCCCGCCCACCCAGGCCCGGCATCACCACGTCGGCGACGACGAGGCTCACGTCTCCCCCTCTGGCCTCCACTATGTCCAGCGCTTCTTTCCCGTCAGCGGCCTCGAGCACGCCGTAGCCGCTGTCGCGCAGCGTGCGGGCCATGATGCCCCGCACCATCGGCTCGTCTTCCGCGATCAGCACCACCTCGTCCGGGTGGGCCGGCGGAGCTGTCTCCGGCGCATCGATCAGCTCATCGACGAAGGGGACCAGCGGGAAGTACAGCTTGAAAGTGGTACCCAGGCCAGGCTCGCTGTAGGCCCAGATGAAGCCGCCACTCTGCTTCACGATGCCATATACAGTCGAGAGGCCGAGGCCCGTGCCCTGGCCCACGCCTTTGGTGGTAAAGAACGGCTCGAAGACTCGTCCCAGCGTCTCCCGATCCATCCCGTGTCCCGTGTCGGTGACGATCAAGGCCGCGTATTCACCGGGCTTCAAGGTTTCAACCGGCTTGCCGGCCACGTAGCGTGGATCGAGCAGCACGTTCATCGTTTCGATGGTGAGTCTACCGCCGTCCTGCATCGCATCGCGGGCGTTCAGCGTCAGGTTGATGAGAACCTGCTCCAGCTGCCCTGGATCCGCTCTGACCCGTCCGAGCGTCGCCGACAGATGCATTCGGAGCCCGCTGCTCTCGCCCAGCGTCCGGGTGAGAATCGGCTCGAGGCCGCGAACGGTGGCGTTCAGATCGAGTACCTGAGGCTGCAGCACCTGGCGCCGACTGAACGCGAGGAGCTGCTGGGTGACCCCGGCGGTCCGTTTCGCTGCTTTCCAGATCTGGGCGACGTCCTGGCGAACCGGCTCGGAGAGATCGGAACGTTGCAGCACGTAGTCAGCGCAGCCCAGCACCACCGACATCATGTTGTTCGCCTCGTGGGCGATGCCGCCGGCCAGCTGCCCGACCGACTCCATCCGCTGTGCCTGGCGGAGACGCTCCTCCGCGTGCTTCCGGTCGGTGACATCGAGGCATACCCCGGTCATGTAGATCAGGTTTCCGGCCTGGTCCCGGACCACATGTCCCTGATCGGCGAGCCAGCGCACCCGACCGTTGGGAAGCACGATCCGGAACTCATAGTCCAGTCCCCCGGCGTGCAACGCCCGCGTCACCGAGCTCTCCACGAATGCACGGTCGTCCTGATGCACCCGCTCGATAAACTGCTCATAGCGCGTGACCTTTTCGCCCGGTGCCAGGTCGTAGAGGTTCTCAAGGCCCTCGTCCCAGCTCAGCACATTGGAGGAGATCTCCCAGCGCCAGGTGCCCATCCTGGCAGCTCTGAGGGCGAGCTGGAGACGCTCTTGGCTTTGTCTCAGCGTCTCCGCGGCCTGTCTGCGCTCGGTGATGTCACGCTTGATCGAGGAGGCGCCAACCACCCGGTCCTGGGGGTCGCGGATGGGGGAGACGCTGATGGAGATGTAGATCCGCC
>JAXDMF010000388.1:0-4924 GCA_034666205.1 Gemmatimonadales bacterium | reverse complement strand
CCGGCACGGTATCGTCAGGCGGAGCTCTATTTTCCGTCGATGGACGCGCTCAAGAAGGGCGTCGCCACTCCGGCCTTCAAAGGAGTCGCGGACGATCTACCCAAGTTCGCCACCGGCGGGTTCGACGCTCTCGTCGCGGTGGAGACGAAATAGGTGCAGGTCGTCGTCCTCGCCGCACGCGCCGGGTGGCACACCCACGAGCTGGAGAGGGCGGCGGCCGAACGGGGGCACCTGCTGACGGTGCTCCCCTACGAGGGGCTGGTCGCACGGATCGGGCCGGCTCCCGGGCTGCGTAGCAGAAATACCGAGCTGGATTCCGCCGACGTCGTGCTGGCGCGGATCATACCCTCCGGGTCATTGGAGCAGATCATCTTCCGGGTGGATGCCCTGCACCGTCTGGAGGACCGCGGTATCCGAGTGATAAACTCGCCGCGGGCCATCGAGCGCACGGTGGACAAGTTCTGGACCTCCACCCTGCTGGAGCAGTGCGGTATCCCCACCCCGGATACCGTCGTCTGCGATGACCCGGATGAGGCCATTGCCGCCTATCGAACGCTCGGCGACGTGATCGTGAAGCCGTTGTTCGGCTCGATGGGGCTGGGCATGGTGCGGGTCAGCGACGAGGAGATGGCGTTCCGGGTCTTTCGAACCATCGAGCAGATCCGCGGCGTCTACTACGTCCAGCGGACGGTGGATCACGATGGGACGGACATCCGGGCCTTCGTCTTGGGGGGGCGGGTGATCGCCGCCATCGAACGACGCGCCTCCGGCTGGCGCACCAACCTCGCGCGCGGAGGCACCGCCCGTAGCCTCTCTCTCGGCGAGCAGCTCTCAGCGCTCGCCGTACGCGCTGCGGCCGCGGTCGGGGCCGATTATGCCGGAGTGGATCTTCTGACTGGGCGGGACGGAACCACCTACGTACTCGAGGTGAACGGCATACCTGGATGGAGGGGACTTCAGGAGGCAACCGGCCTGGATATAGCCGGGCGGCTGGTTGACCACCTCGCTCGAGCGCAGTGACTACTCCGGCGGAGGTTGCTGCCGCAGGTCAGCTCGCGTGCCTGCTCGAGGTAAGCGCGCCCAAGCCCGGCAACGTGTCGCCCGGACGGCACTTTCACGACACCCGGTACGAGGATTTTTTGGCCAGCGCCGTGGCAATCGGTCCGGCGCTGGCAGCGGCTGGAGAGAATCCACTGGGCACGACCATCCGGCGCGCGGTCGAAGCCACGCTGCGATGGACCCGATCGAACACCAATCTTGGCATCGTGCTCCTGCTGGCGCCGCTGGCTCGTGCCGCGCTGAGGGAAGGCGCCAGCCTGCGGGCGCGGCTCCGGACCGTGCTCGCCGAGACGACCGTGACCGATGCCGGTGAGGTGTACGCTGCGATCCGGCGAGCTCGCCCGGGGGGGCTGGGCGAAGCCAAGGCCGAGGACGTGGCGGGAGCTCCGTCGGTTTCGCTCAGGGATGCCATGGCATTGGCGGCGGAGCGGGATGCCATCGCCCGGGAGTATGTGACGGACTTTGCCCTGACGTTCGAGACTGGCGTGCCCGCTGTCCTAGCCGCCCGGCGCGAGGGGCTCACCTGGAGCGACACGGTGGTCGAGGCCTACCTCGCCCTGCTGGATGCGACACCGGACACTCACATAGCCCGGAAGCTCGGGGCAGCCGAAGCTGCGGCCATCTCCCTCCAGGCCCGGGAGGTCCGCGCCGCAGGGGGCACTCGCTCACCGGAAGGCAGGCGGGCATTGGGGCTCCTCGATGCCGAGCTGCGCGATGAACGGAATCGGCGCAACCCGGGCACCACGGCTGACCTCACCTGCGCCGCGTTATTCGTCGTTATACTTGAAGAGGGATGGGACCGCTGAGGAGAACCGCCGTGCAGAGCAGCTTTCGGGTCCAGGTCAGCAAGGACTACCTCGTCTTCGCATCAGCCCACTTCATCACATTCAAGGGGCACCAGTGCGAGTCGCTACACGGGCATAACTACCGGGTTGGCGTTGCTGTCGAAGGGTCGGTCGACTCGGAATGCCTTTTCGTGCTGGACTTCAGCGTGCTCAAGCAGATCACCCGCAAACTGGTCGATCGCATCGACCACAAGGTCCTCCTCCCCACGCTCAATCCGAAGCTGGCCTTTCGGGAGGACGGCGATCGCATAGCGGTCGACTACTTCGGGCAGCCCACCTACGTATTCCCCAAGCGCGATTGCGCTTTGATACCGATTCCAAACAGCACGGCCGAAATGCTGGCTCAGTATCTGGGATCACAGGTTCGGGAAGAACTTGTGGCCGGAGGCTACACCCACCTGACCAGTCTGGACCTCGAGGTAGAGGAGAATTACGGCCAGTCCGCCACCTACCACGTGGCGCTCGTCCCCGACTGATCGGGCCGGTATGCCGACTGGCCGAGCGCGGCCAGGTCCGCGGCAGTGACCCGGCCGGTGTGAATGGCGCTGGCGATGAGCGCGCCGTCACAGCCGGTGTCTCGCATGCGCTCGAGATCCAGCCGGGTCAGAATCCCCCCACCAGCCAGCAGCCGCAGGCGAGGAAACCGGCGGCGCAGCGTCTCCAGCAGGCCCAGGTCCACACCGCACCCAGTCCCGATCCGGCCGAGATCCAGGAGCAGCATCGTCATGACACCCTCGGCCGCAGCCTGGTCTGCCAGGTTCAGCACATCGGGACCCACACCCCTGGCGTCCTGCATCGCCGGATGGAGAACCGGAGTGCCCAGCCGAAGATCGAGACTGAACACGATGCGGGTGGGGCCAACCTCCCGGACCATGGTGCCGAGATCGGCGAAGGCGTGCAGAGTCTCCAGCCCGACCACGACCTGGCTTGCACCACAGGAGAGCACCTCGAGCGCACCGCCAGGCAGGCTGGTGCCGGCATCCACCATCAACCCGCCGGAAAAGCCGGTATGAAAGTCGGCGAGCTCGCGAATCAGGGAGCGCTGAATAGCCCCACCTTGAATCGCGTCGAGATCGGCCACATAACATTCGTGAACGTCGAGCATCGCATGGAAGGCCCGAAGCAGCGCCACGGCGTCGCCGACCCGTTCAGGGACCAGCCCCGACTTGAGCGGCGCGTAGCGGGTGCGCTCTCCCGCCTGCGCGTGTACCGCAATCCCGCCGGCGAGATCCAGAACCGGAATGATCTGCATGGCTGATCTTAGTTCCCTCGGAGACGAATGACCAAGACGGCAATCCTCGGCTGGGATATCGGCGGCGTGAATACCAAGGTGGCCCGGCTTCGGCCGGGCGCCGAAGGCTTCGTCCTTCGGACCGTCTCCCTGCCATACGAGGTGCAGCGAGAACCGGGGGCGCTGGTACCGATGCTTCTCGCTGCCGCGCGAGAGGTTGGCGGCGAGCCCGGCGATATCCACGCCGTGACGATGACCGCGGAGCTCTCCCAGGCGTTCCGCACGAAACGCGAGGGCGTGGGCTTCGTGCTCGACGCACTCCAGGCTGCTTTCCCAGGCTCCACTATGTACCTGTACACCGTGGATGGGCGCTTCGTCGGGCCCCAGGAGGCACGCGAGTGGCCGCTGTTGGTGGGCGCATCCAACTGGGCTGCCACTGCAAACTGGGTTGCCCGAACCATCCCTACCTGCGTGCTCATCGATATCGGCACTACCTCTGCCGACTTGATTCCCGTGATCGACGGGCGGGTCGCCGCTCTGGGCCAGACCGACCCGGAACGGCTCCTCAGCGGAGAGCTGGTCTATTCCGGCGCACTCAGAACCCCAGCTGAGGCGATTGCCCAACAGGTCCCGCTCTGGGGAGGACAGGCCGGCGTTTCGGCGGATGGCTTTGCTCTGATCGGGGACGCCCATCTCTGGCGTGGCAACCTGAACAGCGACGACTACACCTGCCGCGCGCCGGACGGCCGGCCCGCCACCAGGGTGTTTGCGGGTGAGCGGCTGGCCCGGATGGTCTGTGCCGATCGGGACATGCTCGACGATTCTGCCATAGACGGTATTGCAACCGCATTGGCCGACGCCCAGGTGCGCACGCTGGTGCAGGCTCTCGATCGGTTACGGGCACGGTGGCCAGCCATCGGGGTCGCCGTCGTGACTGGACTGGGCGACTTCATCGCGGCGGATGCCGCACGCGCTGCCGGCCTGGCGACGATTTCACTCGCCGAGCAGCTGGGCCCTGCCTCGCGTACTGCTCCTGCGGCCGCGGTGGCCTGGCTGCTCTCGGAATGGCTGCCCTCGAGCGGATGATCGGGTCACCCCAAGGCGCCGTGACGGTCATCAAGATCGGCGGAGGCCTCACGTGGGTGCCTCAGGCGCTCGACCGAGTCTGCCGGGCGGTGGGGCAGGTCTCGCGTGAATGGCCGATCGTCGTAGTCCCGGGAGGCGGGCCATTTGCCGATGGGGTGCGGGAGTTCGATCGCAGGGTGGGCGTTTCGTCCGACGTTGCGCACTGGATGGCCATCCTAGCGATGGATCAGTACGCCCATGTGCTGGCGAGCCGCATTCCAGGAGCCGTTCTGGTCGAGGAGCCCGGCTGCATTCGCGAGGCGCTGGGCCCGGCCGGAGCCGTCGTGCTCGCACCATCCCGCTGGATGCGGTCGGCCGACGTCCTGCCGCACACGTGGGATGTCACCAGCGACAGCATCGCCGCGTTCGTGGCGGGGGCACTCGATGCCAGGCGCCTGATTCTGATAAAACCCGACTCCGCAGCTTCGGAGCCGGTCGATCGGTATTTCTCGACCACCCTACCTGCAGGGATGCCTTACTCCATCATTGGCTGCGATCGGATCGAGGAGCTCTCGCACGAGCTCACCCGCTAGCGCGCTGGCGTCGAATGGAACCACCGTTGGCCGGACGCTTCTTGGCAAGGTGTTCCACGAACCGGTCCGCTGGAACGGGGCGACCGACCAGGTAACCCTGGATCTCGTCACACCCCTGCTTCTGCAGCAGG
>JAXDMF010000387.1:0-5474 GCA_034666205.1 Gemmatimonadales bacterium | reverse complement strand
CGGCCCATCAAGGAGAAAATCGAGACCATTGCTCGGGAGATCTACGGGGCCGACGGCGTAGACTATACCGCCGCTGCCGAGAAGAACATCGCGCAGTGTGAGGCCATGGGCCTGGGGCAGACGCCGGTGTGCATCGCCAAGACTCAGTACTCCTTTTCCGACGATCCCACCAAGCTCGGGCGGCCAACCGGCTTCCGCCTCACCATCCGGGATGTCTATCCGGCCGCGGGCGCCGGATTCGTCGTGGCCCTCGCCGGAGATATCATGACGATGCCGGGACTGCCCAAGGTGCCCGCCGCCGAGGCGATCCGGGTACTGCCCGACGGCACCATCGAGGGTCTCTTCTGATGCCGCTCAAATTCGTCTCCACGCCCGCAGCGCCGAAGGCCATCGGCCCCTACAGCCAGGCAGTGATCTCCAATGGATTTCTCTTCACCGCTGGTCAGGTGGCGCTCGATCCCGCCAAGGGAGAGCTGGTCAGCGGCGGAATAGCCGAGCAAACCACGCGTGCGCTCGAAAACCTGCGCGCAATTCTCACCGAGGCCGGCGCCGACTTCTCCCAGGTGGTCAAGACGACCGTCTTCCTGGTTGACATGGCAGACTTCACCGCCATGAACGAGGTCTACGGTCGGGCATTCGGCACTCACAGGCCCGCGCGCTCCACTGTTGCTGTCGCGGCGTTGCCGCGGGGAGCGCGGGTGGAGATCGAGGTGATTGCAGCGGTGAGCGGTGAGCGGTAAGCGGTCAGCGGGACCTGGTTCAGCCGCGGAGCGACCTGCTCACCGCTTACCGCTTACCGCTTACCTTCCAGCTGGGAGCGGATCGGGCCTGGTGGTCTGGCCGGTCTTCAAAACCGCGATGGAGGCGCCTTCGGCGGCTCCGGTGGGTTCGATTCCCACACGCTCCCGCCACCCCCGCTCGACGTCGTTTCTGTTGCTGTTCCCGCTGATTCTGTTCCTGGCTGCCTTCATGCCGGGGCTGGCGGCTCAGGACTCGGCGGCTGCCCGCCGGGCTGCGGAGCCGGTCCAAGCCGATAGTTTATCGCGCCGCTATATCAGTCCCATGAATGCGCTGTGGCGCTCTCTCCTCATCCCGGGTTGGGGGCAGGCACGGCTGAACCGCAAGTTGGCCGGCGGCATCCTCGTCGGATGGGAAGGCGTTACCCTGGGGATGACGCTCAAGACCCGAAGCGAACTGCGCTATCTCCGCCGGGTCGGATCGGTCCGCGCCGACGACAAGCGCCAGGAGCATGAGGACTGGGTCGTGCTGCTCGCGTTCAATCACCTGTTCGCGGGGCTCGAGGCCTTCGTGTCGGCTCACCTTGCCGACTTTCCGGGTGATCTTCGATTCCAGGCCGTCCCCGGCGGTGTCGGTGCCTCGGTCTCCCTCCCCATCCGATTGCGATGAACCGCGCGCCAGTAGGAATCTTCGACTCGGGCATCGGCGGTCTCACCGTGGCCCGGGCGATTTATGAGCGGCTGCCACACGAGTCCACCATTTATTTCGGTGACACGGCCCGGGTGCCGTACGGCCCCAAGTCCCCCGAGACCGTCACGCGATACAGCCTCGAAATCCTCCATTGGCTGTTGGATCAAGATGTGAAAGCAGTAGTGGTGGCCTGCAACACCAGCACCGCCCATGCTCTTCGTGCGCTTCAGGAGGCGACGCCGGTGCCGGTCCTGGGTGTGATCAAGCCCGGGGCAAGAGCGGCCATCGCGTCTGGAGAAGAAGGGCCGATCGGGGTGATTGGTACAGCCGGTACGATCGCGAGTGACGCCTACAACCGGGCCATCCCAGCGCTCGCGCCTGGTCGGCCGGTGATTCAGCGGGCCTGCCCGCTCTTCGTTCCTCTCGTGGAGGAAGGGTGGTTTGACCATCCCGCCACCGAGCTGGTAGCGGCGGACTATCTCCGAGAGTTGCGCGAGGCGCGCGTCGGCTCACTGGTGCTGGGCTGCACCCACTACCCCCTGCTGAAGCCACTGCTCCAGCGAGTAATGGGGCCGGAGGTCCAGCTCATTGACAGCGGACAGGCGACAGCTGCCGCACTCGAAACCATACTTGTCGACCAGGCTCTCGAGGCCCCCCATGACGCAAAGGCGAGTCACCGTTTCGTCGTGAGCGACGACGAAGCGAGATTCCGGCAGGTTGGATCGCGGTTTATCGGCGAGCGGCTGGGAAAGGCCGAGGTGGTTTCGCTGGCGTGAGCTACCCAAACGTGCAGAGCCGGGCGTCTGACTCCGTGGCCACCGCGTAGCGAAAGCCGTCGAACCACGCACCGGGATTGAGATATTGGCGGCCTGCCATAGGCTCGGTCAGCACCGCGCGATGGGTGTGACCCATGATGACCAACCCTACCGACTCCTCATCGGCCAACAGTTGCCTCGCCCACTCGATCTGTCGCGCGGCGGCGAGGGCCAGCTTGTCTTCATCTACGGTGTGATCGCCGAGCAGGGGGCTCAGCGCATCCACGAGCCGAAGCCCGAGATCCGGGTGCAGTGCCCGGTAGATGGCGGCCGTGACTGGATGCTGAATGATCCCATGGATCAATCTCGCCTGCCACCGCGGCTCGGCCACCCCGTCGCCGTGAATCGCTGCCACGCTGCGGCGCCCGATTTTGAAGGTTGCCCGGAGTGGTTCGAAGCGCAGCCCCAGATCCTGCTGCCAAAAGTGAGTGTCCCACCGGTCATGGTTTCCCCCGACCATTACGATCGGCATCCGTCGCCGGAGCCGGCCCAGCGCCGCCGCCACGTGAAACCCCCGGCGCGGGATCACTCGGGAGTAGGAGAACCAGAAATCGAACAGGTCGCCGTTGACGAGCAGGCAATCGCCCAGCTGCGGCACGGCGTCGAGAAAGTCGAGGAGGGCTTCTTCGACCGGGGACGGCGCCACTCCAAGGTGGGCGTCGGAGACGACAACGAGGGTGTGGCCGAGCACGGCGCCAAAGATGGACCCACCCTGTCATCATGGCAACCGCGTAGGTTTCCCGGAGACCTACAGTAACCGCGGTGTCGCATCACGCCGTCCCGAGCGTCTACAACTCCATGAGGCAATCATGGCCACCGAACCCCCGCCGATCTCGGAGACTCTGGTTCGGGTCAACTACTCGGAGACCGATCAGATGGGGGTCGTGTACCACGCCCGGTATCTGGTGTGGCTGGACGTCGCCCGCACCGAACACCTGCGGCAGTGTGGCATGAGCTACCGCGAGCTTGAGGCGAGCGGCCTGCGGCTCGCCGTGAGCGAGGTTTCCGTGCGCTATCGCCAGCCGGCCCGCTACGATGATCCGATCCGGATCCGCTGCTGGGTACGCGAGGCGGCGTCTCGCCGGGTCGATTTCGGCTACGCGGTCGAGCACGCCGCGGAAGACCGCCTGTTGGCCACGGCGTCCACCAGCCTGATCGCGCTCGACACCCGGATGGCCCTGACTCGGTTACCCGAGCGTGTGCGGGCGGCCCTGCGCCCGATACCGGATCCAATCAAACTGTGATCGTCCGACCGTCGCTGTTGCTCCTCTGCCTCTCCGGCGCCCTGGTGCCCGCATCGATTGCGTGGGGGCAGGAGGAAGCGATTGTGGAGCAGCTTGCGCCTGTCCTCGCCGCCGAGGACGCCCGTCAGTGGCAGCCGGAGCTCTTTCAGCGAGCGCTGGTAGCGCCCGATTCGCTGGTCCGGAGGGTTGCTGCCCTCGCCGCGGGACGGATTGGGGATCTGCGGGCCACGCCGTTGCTGCTGCGGCTCCTCGAGCAACCGGACACGACGGTGAGCGTGGCCGCCGCCTTCGCGCTTGGCCTCCTGCGCGACTCCGCAGCCGTCCAGCCGCTGATCGCACGCCTCACCGGACTGCCACCGCTGGACACCGCCACAGCCAACGAGGCGGTGACGGCGCTGGCCAAGATCGGCGGTCGTCGAAGTGCGGAGTTCTTTGCCTCCGTCCTGCAAGGGACGGTGGCCTTATCCCAGACCGACCCGGCTCCCGCCACCAGCCAGATGCTGCTCGAAACCTGGCGGCTCGGCCCTGACGCCCGCGCCGATGCCCTGGTGCCCTTCGCGGACGATTCCGTGCAGAGCATCCGATGGCGCACGATCTACTCGCTCGGCCGGCTGCGCTCGACTGTTGCGGCCAATCAGCTGATCGCGGCACTTCGGGCTCCGGATGCGGCAACCCGAGCGACAGCAGCGCGTGCGCTCATTCGGGACTATGCGGTCACGGCCAAGCTGGCACCCGCCACGGTGTCCGGACTCCTGGCGAGGTCTCTTGACGACGACGATCCCGGAGTGCGAATCAGTGTGCTCCGCTCTCTGGCGAGCTACCACGATTCGGCAATCTCGGCCACGGTTGCTCCGAGAGTCGACGACCCCGACGTCAACGTGCGAGTGCAGGCCGCTTCCGCCTTGGGAGACCTGAGAGGTTCTGCCGCAACGGGGGCCCTCGGGCGGGTGTTGAAAGGGAAGGGAAGCTTTGCCCTCCGCCGGGAGGCACTGTTGGCACTGGCTCGCACCGACCCGGGCGCGTTCGGGACCGCCTCGCTGTCGTGGCGATCCAGTGCCGACTGGCGGGACCGAGCGGCTGCGGCCGAAGGCTGGGCCTTGGCCGGAGCCAAGGGGGCTCCCTGGTTCATCGCCGATGCTGACGGGCGCGTCATCGCCGCGGGTCTTCAAGCCTGGGCAACTGCCGTTCAGGGCCCTGACGCCGCTCTCCTCAGCGCTTCGCGCCGGCTCCTGGAGCATCCCGACGCAGCCACTCGCAGCGTCGCCGCCGATGCGGTCGCGCGTGCGGCCGATCCGGCCGATCTATCCGCGCTCGCGAGTATGTACGCCCGCTCGTCGCGCGACTCGTTTCCCGATGCCACCCTCTCGGCCCTCGGCGGTATCGCGGCGATCGCTGGCCGAGACCCCCGGACTCGGGAGCGGGCAGATCGGGAGTTTCTTTCGACCGTTCCCCGTCCCTCCAACTATCTGATTCGGCGCTGGGCCGAATCCAATTGGCGGGCCGCTTCCGAGCGTTGGGGACCGGCAAACCCGATCGCGACTGGCCGCACGCTCCAGGATTACCGCGATGTCGTACGCCGGTTCGTCGTCACCCCCGACTCGGTGGCCCGCCCCCATGTCTTGATCGATACCGACCAGCGAGGCGTGCTCGAGGTGGAGCTCTACGGCCCCGAGGCCCCCCTGACCGTGGCCAACTTTCTCCGGCTGGTCGACCGGCGATTCTTCGATGGTAATCGTTGGCACCGGGTCGTGCCGAACTTCGTCGTGCAGGATGGAGATCCCCGGGGAGACGGATTTGGCGGGCCGGGTGGATCGATCCGCGATGAGATCAATCGAAGCCGATACGGCATCAAGCCGATGCTCGGGATGGCGCTCTCCGGCCCTGATACCGGCGCGAGCCAGTGGTTCATCAACCTCGCGCCGCAGCCGCACCTGGATGGGACCTATACTGTGTTCGGGCGTGCGGTCGGGAACGTCGGGGCGCTAAC
>JAXDMF010000386.1:0-2822 GCA_034666205.1 Gemmatimonadales bacterium | reverse complement strand
CGGATGTTCGGCTTCGTCCGTGAGGCGCTCGGGCTCTGGGAGGGCACCGGAATGGGTGTCCATTTCGCGATCGTTCCTGACACCACCGGCGCCGATATTGTGGTGCACTGGATCGATCACTTCGACTTCGATCGGGCAGGGCAGACCGATCTTACCTGGGACCAGGCCGGCCGGGTGCGAAAGGCATCCATCTCCCTCGCCATCCGGACAAACACTGGCTTCGCGCTGCCCGACGCGGCGCTCCTCGCTGTTGCCGTCCATGAGGCGGGCCATGCCCTCGGCCTTCCCCACTCTGCCGACTCCAACGACGTGATGTTTCCGGCCACACGGATCGGGACCCTCTCGGACCGGGACCGCCGTACGGCCCAGGTGCTGTACCGGCTCCCGCCCGGCCCCGTTCGTGACCCGGGTGGGGCACCTTGAAGCCGCATATCGGGTGGAGCCGGCTGGTCGGCCTCGCGCTGGCTACAGGCTTGTCGATTGGCGCCCTGCCGGTCTCGGCCCAATCGTTCGAGGAGGTTGACGCCACCGTTCGGGACGGAATCAAACGGGGCATTTACCCCGGCGCGGTCGTCGTTATCGGCCGCCGGGATTCATTGCTGTACGCCAGGGGATACGGCCACTTCACCTGGAACCCGTCCGCACCGGTTCCGACCCCCGACTCCACCCTGTGGGATATCGCATCGATCACCAAGGTGGTCGGTACCGCGAGTGCCATCATGCGGTTGGTGGATGCCGGACGACTAGATCTGGATGCACCGGTGCGCCGCTACCTGCCCAGCTTTTCCGGAGGGCTCAGGGACCAGGTGACGGTGCGCATGCTTCTCGACCACACCAGCGGACTCCGCAGTTATATCCCGTTGTTCAAGCGGGCCCGCACCCGGGCGAGCGCCCTGGAGGTGCTCTATACCGAGGGACCGATTCGCCGGCCCGGAGACCAGGCCGTCTACAGTGATCTCAACGCCATCTTTCTGGGCCTGGTCGTTGAGAGTGTGTCCAAAATGCCGTTGGAGGCCTTCGTGACGCGGGAGGTATTCGACCCGCTCGAGCTGAGGCAGACGATGTACCACCCCTCGCCCGCAGTTCGCCGGCGCACCGTGCCCACCGCCGTCTGGCGCGGTCAACCAGTGCAGGGCCAGGTCAACGATCCCAACGCGGCAGTCCTGGGTGGCGCAGCCGGCCACGCGGGCATCTTCGCAAGCGGGATGGACCTCGCCCGATACGCCCAGGTCTGGCTGCGGGGCGGCGCCGGTCCCAAGGGCCAATGGGTGAGCGCCTCAACGATAAAGCGTTTTCTGACCAAGGACACGAACAGCGGTCCCCGACTGCTCGGGTGGGATACACCCGAAGTCATCAAGGGTGAGCCGAGCCTCTACGGTACCCTGATAAGCGGTGCGGCGTACGGGCATACCGGCTTCACCGGCACGGAGCTCTGGATCGACCCTACGAACGACTTGTTTCTCGTCTTTCTCACCAACCGAACCTTCGACCCTAAGGCCGGGGACTCGGCTCATCGCCTTCGGCCCATCAGGACCGAGCTTTCCGACGCGGCCCTTCGGCTGGTTCCCCGTGGCTGCCAACAGGACCTGGTTGCCCAGTGTTGATCCCGCCGGCCCATTATCTTTCTGCCATGCCCACCACCGAAGCCATCCGAAAAGCGATCCGTGCCGTCAAGGATCCCGAGCTCAACCTCAACATCATCGACATTGGGTTGGTATATGACGTCGAGGTGGACGAAGCGGGCGATGTCCGCGTTCAGATGACGCTCACGTCGCCCGGCTGCCCGGCCGGCGCCGAGATTATCGATGACGTGAAGCGGGTGGTCGGCGATATGGAGGGTGTACGGTCGGTAGACGTGGAGCTCGTGTGGGAGCCGTACTGGACCCCGGAGAAGATGGACCCCAGAGTTCGAACCTTCCTGGGTTTCTGAGTCGCGGCTACGCGGCGGGCTGTTGCAACGCGGCCAGCAGGTCGCGGCCGATCTCCTTGAGCTGCCAGCGACGCAGCTCGCGGATCTCACCCATGCCTTCCACCGTTGACGGATTGACCCGGGCGATTGCCTCGAGGGTGCCGTTGGAACAGAGCACCCCCGGTGCGAGATCGTAGCGCACGGCGAGTTGATTGCGTGCCACCTTCAGCCGTTCCAGTCGCGCCTCGAAGGCTGGGTCCTGGGGGCGGCGCGGAGGCCGCGTGATGCGGGGAAGCTCCTCCTCCGGAATCTCCAGTCCCCTGCGTACCGCGGCCAGAATATCCCTTCCCCGGCGCTCTGCCTGCTCCGGCCCGATCCCGCGAACCGCTTTCAGCGCCGGGAGGTCGGCAGGGGGTGACTGAGCCATCGACAGCATCGGCTCGTTGTTGAGAATGCGAAATGCCGCCCGGTCAGTACGCTGGGCAAGATCAACCCGCCACTGAAACAGCTCGCGCAAAACCGCGAGCCCCCGTCCGTTGAGGGCCTTCGCTCCTTTCATCCTCAGATACGCCGGCTCGTCCGCGTCCGGTGCTGACCAGCGGACGCCGGCCAATAAACCAAACTCCTCCTCGGCCCACTCCAACCGTCCCAGCTCAGCCAGGCGCGCCTGCAGCAGATCCCGCAACTCAGGGAGATGCCGGGTGTCGGCTGCCGCATACTCGAGCATCTCGGCTGAGAGCGGTCGGACCGACCAATCCGCACGCTGGTAGCGCTTGTCCAGATGCACGCCGACGTACTTCTCCAGCAGCGCGGCCAACCCCACGCCGGGCTCATTGAGCAGCTGGGCAGCTACCCGGGTGTCGAACAGGTTCGCTGCGCTGAACCCAAACTCCTGGTGCAGCAGGCGCAGATC
>JAXDMF010000385.1:0-8587 GCA_034666205.1 Gemmatimonadales bacterium | reverse complement strand
TCGCTCCTTCTGGTCGGCATTCTTACCTTCCTCATTCTCGTGAAGGACGGGCTGGGACACGCCGGGTACAACCCGCCGGTGTTCTGGAGCGTGTACATCACCACGTTCGTCTTCTGGATCGGTATCGGTCACGCCGGCACGCTGATCTCCGCCATCCTGTTCCTGTTCCGGTCTCCCTGGCGCACCGCCGTCTATCGGTCCACCGAGGCCATGACCGTGTTCGCGGTCATGACCGCCGGCCTCTTCCCGATCATTCACATCGGGCGTCAATGGATCTTTTATTGGTTGCTGCCGTATCCCAACCAGCGGTTTCTCTGGCCCAACTTCAAGTCGCCGCTGCTCTGGGACGTGTTCGCCATCTCCACCTACCTCACGGTGTCGACCACCTTTCTGGTCTTTGGCTTGCTGCCTGACGTGGCGGCAGTGCGAGACAAGGTGTCCGGCTGGCGGAAGACGGTCTACTCGCTGACCTCGGTCGGCTGGCGTGGCACCAACAACCAGTGGCGGCACTACTCCCGGGCCTACCTCTACCTGGCCGCACTCGCCACGCCGCTGGTTCTCTCGGTCCACTCCGTGGTGTCCTGGGACTTCGCGGTGAGCCTGGTGCCGGGCTGGCACGGGACCATCTTCGCGCCGTACTTCGTTGCCGGCGCCATCTACTCCGGGATCGGGATGGTACTCACCCTGATCATTCCGCTCCGGCGGGCGTTCAGGATCGAGCATCTGATCACCGACTACCACTTCGACAACCTGGCGAAGCTGACGCTTCTGACCGGCTCCATTCTGCTGTACGCCTATGCGATGGAATATTTCGTCGCCTGGTACAGTGGAAACATCTTCGAGCAGACCACGTTCTACCGGCGTGCCTTCGGCCCCATGTGGTGGGCCGGCTGGACCATGATCATCTGCAACGCGTTCGTCTCCCAGTTGCTGTGGTTCCGGAAGATCAGGGTCAACATCACCGCTCTGTTCGTGATCTCGATCTTCATCAACATCGGGATGTGGTTCGAGCGCTTCGTCATCATCGTCTCCTCGCTGAGCAATGACTACATCCCCTGGGCCTGGGGACAGCTCAACCCGACCTGGGCCGACTGGGGGATCCTGGCCGGGTCATTCGGCTGGTTCGGCATGTGGTTCCTCCTGTTCGCCAAGAACTTTCCGATCGTGGCCATCCAGGAGATCAAGGAGATGATCCCGATGCCGCGGAAGCGGGGAGGGCACTGATGGCGCTGCTCAAGCGGCGGCCGGCTCGGGTGGCCGGGCTCCTGGCGTCGTTCGTGCACGTGGATGCGGCGGCGGACGCCGTCCGCGCCATCCGGGCGCTGGGGATTCGCGATCTGACCGTCTATACCCCCGCCCCCAACCACGAGATCGAGGAGGCGTTGGGCCAGCGGGTGAGTCCCGTGCGGCTCTTCACCCTGATCGGCGGCTTGAGTGGCTGCGCCGCCGGCTTCGGCATGACGATCTGGATGTCCTACGATTGGCCGGTCCTCGTGGGCGGAAAGCCGATCGCGGCGATTCCCCCCTACGTGGTCATCGCATTCGAGCTGACCATTCTGCTCGGCGCGCTCAGCACCGTGGCGGCAGTGGCGTTGTTCTCCCTGCTCATGGGCAAGCCGGGGGCGGCTTACGATCCGCGGTTCAGCGACGACCAGATCGGCATCTTCGTGCCGGCGCCCTCCGATCAGGCTGGGCGAGTGGAGCAGCTGCTCCGTTCTGCTGGTGCGGTGGAGGTGCGCCATGAGGCGTAAGGCACTCCTCGCCGTCCTGTTGCTCTGCTCGGGAGCTTGCGATTTCTACTACTACCGGCTGCCGTCACCGGACGACCTCTGGCATGTGATCCCCTGGTTCGATCACATGATCCACGCGCGCTACATTCGCCCCTATGAAACCCAGCAGGTACCGCGGTATTCGCCCGAGGGAAGTGTCCCGGTGAGCGGCGGCGAGCCCGATTGGTCGGCCGAGTGGATCTCGGGCAAAACCACAACCGCCAATGCGCTGAAGAGCCCGTTCGCCAGCGGTGCAGCCCCGGCGCACTCGGCCGGTCCGAGCGCTCCGACGATTCCGCGGGAGGTCGAAGCGGCCGGCGACACCCTGTATCAGAATTTCTGCAGCGTCTGCCATGGCCCCACTGGCAACGCCGACGGCACCGTGTCCCGGCAAATCGGCGCTCCGTCCCTCCTAACCGCCCGAGCGCGAGCCTACAGCGACGGCTACATCTACAGCATCATTCGCTACGGTCGCAGCGTCATGCCGCGCTACGGCGACAAGGTGTACGCTCCGGCAGATCGCTGGGCCATCGTGAACCATGTCCGCAAGCTCCAGGCTCAGGCGCCCGCGCCGGCGGCCGCTCCTGGAGCCGCTGTCCCCCTTCCGCCGGGGCCCAGCGCCACTGGTTCCACCGCCACGGTGCCACGATGAGTCCCACGCTTCATGAGCGATTGATTCAGCGGGCGGTGGCTGCACGCTACGACCTGTTCCTCGGAGTGGGCGCGGGTCTCGCCATTCTCGGCTTGATCCTCTTTGTCCAGGCGTTGGCCGGGGGCGCGGCCGATCGGGCCTGGCAGCTCTTTCACGTCAACTGGATTTACTTCACCGGCCTGGCCGCCGGGAGCGTGGCCTTTGCCGCGGTACAGAAGATCACGAACGCCAAGTGGTCGGGATTGATCATCCGCTTCGCCGAGGCGGGGGTGGCGTTTCTGCCGGTATCGCTCTTTGGCTTGGTGTTGATCTTTACGGCGGGCTATCACTCGATCTACGGCCCGATGGAAGCCGCCCTGCCCGGATTGCAGCACGCGAAAGCGGTGTGGCTGTCTCACGATTTCATGTTCGCCCGGCTCGGGCTGGGATTGCTTGCGCTCTCCATTGTGGGCTGGAAGCTGGTCAAGGCCGACCTGATCCCCGATATGTACGCCGCCCGGGCCGTGGTCTCGGGGGGCCGGCGCGCTCTCTTCGAGCGTTGGTCACAGGGGTATCAGGCAAGCTCCTCGGGGGCGTTCGAGCACGAGTCGCGGATTCGCCGTCTCGCCCCACTGTACGCAGTGATCTATGTGTACGTGCTTACCCTGGTGGCGTTCGACGGGATCATGGCGCTCCAGCCGCACTGGTTCTCCAATCTGCTGGGCGGCTTCATCTTCATGGGAGCGTTTCTCGGCGCCCATATGCTGCTGGCGCTGTTGATGATCTACGGATCCGCCCACCTGGGGATCTCGGATCTGGTCTCGCCCAAGCAGCGCCACGATCTCGGCAAGCTCTGCTTCGGGTTCAGCGTCTTCTGGACCTACCTGATGTGGGCCCAATTCCTCGTGATCTGGTACGGCAACATGCCGGAAGAGACCGGATTCGTCTTCGCGCGGCTGTGGGGCCACTGGCTCCCCGTGGCCAAGGCGGTCGGCATCGGCATGTTCATCATCCCGTTCTTTGGTCTCCTTGGGGTAGCGCCCAAGAAGTCGCGGATCACTCTCGGATTCTTTGCCAGCGTGAGCCTCACGGCACTCTGGCTCGAGCGGTATCTGCTCGTGATGCCGTCTATCACCGTGCTGCCGGGCCCTACGTTCGGGCTACCCGAGCTCGGCCCTACCCTCGCCTTTGCGGGGCTGTTCCTGCTCTCCTATGGGTTGTTCGGCCGCACCTTCCCCATGCTCTCTCCCCGGCTGGCCGAGATCACGCTGGACCGCGAGCGGGGTCACACGTTCATGGCTTCGGAGTTTGATCACGAGGAAGGGCCGCGAGACTATGTGTCGCCGGAGCTCTTGGAGCGGAGGAGCCGGCCCCGGTAAGGCGCTATGAGCCATTAGCTATTAGCTATCCCAAAAGCCACGACCCTCCGGGACAGTCTTCGGAGGGTCGTTTCGCATCGGGAGTAGCCCATGACTAATAGCTAATAGCTAATAGCTAATAGCTTACTTGCTCCGCATCTCGGCATTCAATCTGCGGATCATGGCGAGGAGGCTGTCCGAAGGCAGGGCGCCGGTGATCACGAGCATGCGATCGCCGCGTTGCATAGCCATGGTGCGGTCGGTGTGATCGGTGTTGCTGGGGACCGAATCGCGCGGAGCCGAATCGCCCAGAGTCATCGTCGGCACCGGGTCCGACATCGCCCGACGGGCGAGGAGGTGTGAGACATCGCTGGTCGGGCCTTCGATCGTGCGAATGACCTCACCCGATGCGAGCTGTTGGGCCACCACCATCAGCGGCTGCTTACTTTGCTCGCTGGTTTGAACCTGGACTTGAACCACCGGCAAGCCGTCGATGTGGGGCAGCTTGTCGCCGGCTTCGGCCTGTGCCCCCGCCCAGGACATGGTGCGCCACATGCCGTCCAGCTCGAATCCCACATCCGAGCGCGGAATGTCGATCGAGGAGAGCTCGAGCGCCGGCGGCGGGATGACGCGGGGAAGCTCGGTCGCCGATTTGGCGGCAACGGCCTTCACGGCCAGCCGGCGCCTTGGCTGAATCGTGGCCGTGTCGGGGCGGGTGGGACGGTAGTCGGCCGGCGCGGCGGCCGGGGTCGAAACCGGCAGGGTGGCGACTTGTCCAGCCGGAGGCCGCGCGACAGGCTCATGCGGCCGGAGGAGGAAGCTGGCCGTCCAGCCCAACCCCACCGCGGCCACCAGGCTCGCCGCCCAGGCCGCTATCTGCGCTCGGCGCCGGCGGGCGGAAACCTGGCTGGCGGCACGGCGCCGGAGCGACTCGAATTCGGGAGGGAAGGCACGAGGGGGAGCGAGCTTGGACAGGAGCGCCGTGGTCCGGTCTCGGAGCGCGGCGATCCCGTCTCTGGCGGCCTGACACGAGGGGCAGGCGGCCAGGTGACTCTCGATCTCCACGCACTGCGACCGGCTCAGACCCTGGTCGAGATAGGCGTGCAGCTCGTCCTCAGGAATGTGCCGCATGGTTCCCTTCGATGGTGTGCTGCCGGTCATGCGCGTCGATCAGGCGGCGCCGGGCCCGGGCGAGCGTCGTGCCTACGGCGCCCAGAGCCAAGCCGGTTTGGGTCGCGATTTCGGGGTAGCTGAGGCCGGCGTCCCACAAGAGCAGAATCTCCCGGTCCCGCGGCGTCAACGTGCTCAGCGCTTGCTGTACCGAGGCTACCCGTTCGTCGTGCTCCACCAGAACATCGGCGGCCGGTTCCACGGTCGGTTGCGCAACCGGATCGGCCTTGAGCAGCGTCAGGTGCCGCTTGCGCCGCACTGCCGCACGGGCTTCGTCCCTCGCAAGGTTGGCCGCCACCGCGAACACCCACGCCCGGGGCTTCTCGGGCCGATGGGTCAGGGCTCTCACAAACACTTCCTGGGCCAGATCCTCGGCACGCTCCGCGTCCCATACCTTGCGGTAGAGAAAACGCACCACGGCCGTGTAAGTGGTCTGGTAAAGCTGTTCGAGGTCGTCCGTCACTCGATCTCCTCAGAACCCGCAGGAAGGCCGGAACTGTCCGGCTGGGTCGTCCAAGAGGACGGCCCAATTCCAGGAACTTGCACAGTCATGGTCCCGCTCACCCCAGGGGCATTCCGCGCTTGGAGAAGACGCACCCGGGATGGAGCCCCTGCTTCTTCTCCGGCCACTCGCTGCAGAGGTCCGGTTTTGCGGGTCGGCCGTCCGCGCGTTGCCGCCCATGCAGGGTGCAGCCGATCCCATCATCGTCGAGATAGGCGCAGGTGGAAATGATCTCTGCCTCGATGGAGAAATCGCCCGCCCGTTCCACCTTGCAGAGATACGGTGAGCGGCGAGAACGCACCAGGGCCTCGAGCCGGCGCTGCCGCCTGGTACACATGATCTCGATCTGAAGGTCGCGGCAACACGCCGCCCCCCGGGTATTGTCCGCCGTTCGGCACGAGGCCAGGGCGCACGGATTGGCCGCAGCGAGAACCGGAAGACTACGGGGAGGGGGCGGGAGCGCCCGGGCAGCGGTCCGCCGGTTTTCGACAATGAGAAATCGGTCCCGGCCGAGCTGGCGGGGTTGCTCCCGTCGGACGGGCCCATGTGGGGCGGTCCCGGTGAACCCGTAGGCCCCACAGCGGGCGTTGCTCCCGTCGGGCTGCAAGAAGCGGCAGGGGACGTGCAGCGTGGCATCGACGTAGAGCTCACCCTCATCTTCCCAGATGTCATAGAAGCTGATGTGCTGAGTATGACCGATGAGCCAGGTGGACTCGTGATCCAGGGACGTATTCCCCTCTTCGAGGGCACCCACCCGAAGGACCACCGGTACCGCCCGGCACTGGGGGCCGAGAGCCTGACAGGGCGGGGCCGGAGGAGCCTTGGTTCGGCGTTTCGTTTTGACTGTGGATTCCATGCGCACCCAGGGAGAATTGGAGCCAGTTCTGACCTAAACTAACGATGCCAGCCGCCCCAGGCACCGCCCGAAATACCACTTCCGTTTGTTGACCCCGCGCTTATAGTTGTGAAAGGGTTCACAAGGTCGGAAACTTCATGTTCGGAGGCGAAGCGGCGACAATGCGGATGACTTCGATGGTGGCGGGGTTGGCCGTGATTTTGGCGGCCTGCGGCGGCGAGAAGAAGGCGGAACAGCCGGCAGCAGGGGGGGACTCAGCAGGCACCCCGGCGGCGGCCCCGGCCCCGGCGGCGGCGCCAGCCGCAACGGGCAAGACCCACGATGTGAACATGGTCCTCGATGGATCCAAGTACAAGTACGACCCTGATAACCTGACGATTCAGTCGGGCGACGTGATTCGCTATCATAACAAGAGCGGCGGGCCGCACAACGTCTCGTTCTGGCCCGACAGCATTCCCAAGGGCGCTGCCGACGTGCTCAACAAGAACATGCCGGATCAGATGGCCCCGCTTCAAGGTCCGCTCCTGGCCGAGCCCGATGCTGTCTATCAGGTGAGCTTCGCCGGTGCCCCGAAGGGCGACTACCATGTCTACTGCCTTCCGCACCTCGCCCTGGGCATGAGGGGTATGGTTACCGTTAAGTGAGAACCTGAGCGGGAACATGACAGGGAAGACGTGAGAGGTGCGAAGTGAGAGGGGTGCTCCGGAAGCCGATGAGCACCCCTTCTTACTTCTCACTGCTCACCACTCACCGCTTTTCCCCGACCAGCCACGTCACCAGCCCACCCACCGCCAGTCCGGCCAGCGCGTCCACGCCATAGTGCATCTGGCAGTACACGACCCCGATGGTGAGCAGAGCGGTAGGTACCAGGAGCACGAGTCCGAGACGGCGGGAGGCCCGCATCGCTGCCAGTGTCGCGGCGAGAGCAGCCGCCACATGAGATGACGGAAAGGCCGCCCCATATGAGCTACCGGTGGCGAGCGCCTCATAGGCCAGACGAGCCGGCAGATTCTGGATGAACCAGCCGGAGGGGTGGGCGAACTCGTAATAGGGTCCCGCCACCGGGAAGAAGATGAAGCAGAGATAGCATGTGACGAACGTCGCCATGACGACGAGCACGAAACGGCGCACCGCGGCCAGGTCGCCCTTCCAGGCAAAGTACAGGGCGGGCGCCGAGAGGATCAGATAATACGACAGGTAGGCGGCGTGAAACACCGTGGACCAGAAAACGCTCGGCGCGGCCTGCCACCAGTCCCGGCTGATTTGCCCTCCAAAGACGAGCAGCTCCCAGTGGCGTACCAATGCGTCGTGAACCGGCACGCCCGGGGGGTTGAGAACGTCCAGCTCGCTGTACAGTCCAGGTAATAGAAAGAGCGGGTAAAGCTCACGGATCGTGCGGCCAACCGGCCCCAGGCCGGGGCGAGTCACGAGGAAAAGCAGCAGTACGAAAAGCGCGTGGGCCAGGAGCAGCCACCAGCACCCCGGCCGGCTCGAGACCCGCACCGCGGCAATAACAGAAACCACTCCCAGGTACCCAAGCAGCAACAGGTCCACCGCCCGGAGTGGACTACCCCGGGTCCTGCTGGGGTCCTGGGTCGTCACATTCACGGCTACAGCCACCCAGCCTTCCGATACCAGCTATACGTGTCGGCGAGACCGCTGGGCAGGTCGTACCGGGCGCGCCAGCCGGAATCGCGCGTCAGGGGAGACGGGTCTCCGGTCCAGGCCGGCTGGAAGAACTCGTTCGCCTTGTCGGTCGTAAGGATCGTGACCTGCCGGGTGAGCCGAGCCGAGGTTTCGGTGACGGCGAGCAGCGCCCGCCCGACTGCCTGCGGCACTCTGAGATGTATAACCGAGCGTCCCATCGCGGCACCGACCGCTTGCCCCAGCTCACTGCTAGTGAATACCTGAGGGTGACACGCGTGGTAGGTCCCGCCGATAGTGGTCGGAACCTTCGTGACCGCCAGCAACGCCTGGGCCAGATCAGCAGCGTGAACCGCCGAAAGCTCCTGACCCCCATCGCCAAACACCGGAGCCAACCCGAGTCGGGCAAGCCGGAATATCTTGAGGACTTCGCGGTCTCGGGGTCCGTACACGATGGGCGGCCGCACGATGCACCAGGGCAGGGAGGAACTGCGCACGAGTTGCTCGGCTGCGAGCTTGCTGCGGCCGTACGCCGTCACCGGATGGGGAGGCTCGATCCCCAACAGCGGCGCGCCGCGCGGAGCCGGGCCGGCGGCCGCGAGAGACGACACCAACACGAAGCGGGGTCTGCCCTGGCGCTCCGCGGCAGTCAGCACG
>JAXDMF010000384.1:0-3742 GCA_034666205.1 Gemmatimonadales bacterium | reverse complement strand
TCTCGAACATCTTCATGACGTTCGCCTGGTATGCCCACCTGCGGAACCTATTGGATCGTCCCTGGTACCTCGCGGCCCTCGCGAGCTGGGGGATAGCGCTGTTCGAATATCTCCTCCAGGTTCCCGCCAACCGGATCGGCTACACCGCGCTCTCGCTGTACCAGCTCAGGATCCTTCAAGAAGTGATCACGCTCGTCGTGTTCGCGCCCTTCGCGGTGCTCTACATGCGACAGCCCCTGAAACTGGATTATCTGTGGGCCGCACTGTGCCTGATTGGCGCGGTGTACTTCGTGTTCCGCTCCCCAGCGAGCTCGTGACCCGTCTCAGAGCAGCCGGAGCCACGATTGTCGCCGCTCTCGTGGTCTCGACGGGCTCGGCCCAGGCGCCGCCGGAGCGAGCCCGAGATCTGGGAATACCGCTGGAGGGCGTCCCGGGCCCACTGGACGCGATCACCGATGTTCCCGGCGTAGCCGTCGGTCACACGACCCTGATTCACGGTGCCGGCCGCTTGCGGGTCGGTGTCGGACCGGTGCGTACGGGCGTGACCGCGGTGTTCCCCCGGGGACCCGGCGATCTCTCGCCAGTCTTTGCCGGCTGGTTCAGCCTCAATGGCAATGGTGAGATGACCGGCACGGCGTGGATCGACGACTATGGCCTCTTGCTGTATCCCATCACCATCACGAACACCAACAGCGTAGG
The DNA here is from genome assembly GCA_034666205.1 of Gemmatimonadales bacterium. Classification (GTDB taxonomy): domain Bacteria; phylum Gemmatimonadota; class Gemmatimonadetes; order Gemmatimonadales; family GWC2-71-9; genus CAVVWJ01. The sequence continues at coordinate 3,043 of JAXDMF010000384.1, read as the reverse complement.
AGTGGTGCGCGACGCCGTGATCGAGTGGGGGAGGACGCGAGTTCCCGGCGTGTTCAACTGCTGCCTTCCCACGGTTGCCGAGACCTGGGACGGAGACCTCAACGACATCTACGGCTTTCATGTTCACAAGGAGCACGTCTTTTCGGCCTTTGCAGCCGCCAAGCCGGGACCGGTTGCGGAGGGGAATGTCGGAGGCGGTACCGGCATGCAATGCCTCGGCTTCAAGGGCGGAATCGGTACCGCCAGCCGGGTCCTGCCTGCTCCAGCCGGCGGTTTTACCGTTGGCGTCCTGGTTCAGTGCAACTTCGGTCTCAGACGGCAGCTCAGAATAGCCGGAGTACCCGTCGGGCAGGAGATCAAGGAGCCAGAGACGTGCTATGACACCGACGCGCCGCTCGGGCCAGACGCTGCCCGCAAGCGTTGCCCCGGGGGGCAGGCACGCGACCGGGAACACGGATCGATCATCGTGGTGATCGGAACCAGCGCGCCGCTGTTGCCGCACCAGCTTCGCCGTCTGGCCAAGCGCGCAGCGTTAGGGATTGGACGCATGGGTGGCATTGCGGGCGCAGGATCCGGAGATCTGTTCCTGGCCTTTTCGACGGCGAGGCCCGGAGCGGCCGACAAGCTGGGGGTGATCTCCGTCCCGATGCTGGATGACGAACGGATCGATCCGCTCTACGAATCCACGGTGCAGGCGACGGAGGAGGCCATCATCAACGCCCTGCTTGCCGCCAAGACCATGACTGGCGCCGATTACTTGCGGGTGCCGGCCCTGCCGCACGACCGGCTTCGGGACGTGCTCCGGCAGTATGGGCGGCTGGGCCGCTGACCAGCCAGCGGTTGGAGCGAGGCTGCTAGAGCTCCCGCGCGCCATCCCAACTGCCCGCCGCTACCGGATGAAACGTCCGCCAGATCGAGACATATGGGGTGATCATCACCTCCACGAAGCGGGCGAGGGCGAGGGGAAAGGGGAAGCGGCGGCGGAACTCCAGAGCCGTCAGTCCAAGCATGGCCCGCAGGTGGCGCCCGAAGCTCTGAGGCGAGGAATACTCCAGCCGATACGAGACATCCGCGACCGAGAGGCCGGCCGCCTCGAACAGATACGAGGCGTGCAACAGCCGGATGGCGGCGAGATAATTCTTGGGCGAGGGAAGGCCTGCCCGGGCAAAGCGGGACATCAGGGTGCTCGGCCGGACATACAGTCTCTGCGCCAGCGTGGTGACGGTTGGCGTGTCAGGGGCAAGGCGGATGAGGGCTTCGAGGAACAGCCGGGCGTCCGCCGGTGTGTCGGCAAGTGCGTCGAGGATGGGGCCTTGAATCCGGGCGACGGCGCGCGTGGCCGGCTGGCCTACCACCCGGCGCAGGCGGCTCCACCCGGCGGGGGAGGTGACATCCACGACCTGCCGAACACCCGAAGCGCCGAGCCGGAGCAGCATCTCCGTGGCGGAGGGGTCGTGCTGCGAGACGAGCGCTACGGTCGGGATGCCGGGAAACTCGCGGACCAGATGGCCCAGCGCCTCGACTTGCTCCGGCACACAGCGGTGGACCGACACTAGAACGGCATCAACCGGGCGCTCCCGAACGATCCGCACGGCGTCCGGAATCGAGTCCCGGTGCACCACCGCAAAACAGCCGCTGCCTGCCGCATCGACTCGGGGCCGCTCGACGGGTAACAGGACAGTTGCCACGGTGGGCGAACCTGTTTCTGAGCCAAAGCGCACGGTGTCCTCCCGAAAGGTCGTGTGGGAGGGTAGGGCAGCGGCGTCAAAGGAGAGTAAATCCGAAACGGTGCGAAGCGAAACCTCGTCAGGTTCAAAAACGCGGCGGCTATGGCTGTGCCAGCCAACGTTTTTACCTACGAGCGTATCCAATCGAGGCTGCCGGGGGGCTGACGTGAGCGATACGATCGATCTTTTCACCGCACTTCAGACGGCGCTGGGCTCACAGTATCGCCTCGAGCGCGAGCTCGGCCGCGGTGGTATGGGCGTCGTTTTTCTGGCCACCGATGCCACGCTCGACCGCCGGGTGGCGATCAAGGTGGTCCATCCCGAACTGGCGCTGCATGACGCCATTACCCGCCGGTTCCTGACCGAGGCCCGTACCATTGCGCGGGTGCGTCATCCCAACATCGTCGCGATACATGCCGCCGGGAGCGCGGACGGCCTCCTCTACTACGTCATGGACGAGGTGGCCGGCGAGAGCCTGCGCCAACGGCTCGCCCGGGAGGGCCGCCTGAGTACCGAGGAGACCGCCCGGATAGTATCGGACATGGCGTCTGCCCTCGATTGTGCCCGCCGCGCGGGAGTGGTGCATCGCGACGTGAAGCCGGAAAACGTCTTGCTCGATCAGGCCACCGGGCGTGCGCTGCTGGCAGATTTTGGGATCGCCCGGGCCGTGGCGGCAGATTCCGGCGGCTCGAGCACAGGTCAGGGTGTGGCGGTGGGGACGCCGGTGTACATGAGCCCCGAGCAGGCAGCCGGCGAGGAGATCGATAGCCGTAGCGACCTGTACGCCCTCGGTATTGTCGCCTACGAGATGCTGGCGGGCCATCCGCCTTTCCAGGGACCGAACCGGGTGGTCGTCTCAAAACACATCGCGGAACGTCCGGTTCCGCTCGAGCGGGTGCGGCCGGACGCTCCCGGCGGGCTCACCGGGGCGATCATGCGGGCGCTCGAGAAGCAGCCCTCCGATCGCTGGCAGACGGGCGAGGAGTTCCGCCAGGCGGTAGCGGGAGAGCGGGCGACGCCACAGCGCAGGCGAGTTCCCCAGCGGATCGTCGCATTGGCCGCGGTGGTGCTGGCGGTGCTCACCGCCACGATAGGCCTGGTGCGCCGAAGCCCGGGACCACCGCGCGGGGTGAATCCCCGGCATTCCATTCTGGTGCTGCCGTTCGATAACCTGCGGGACGACCGCTCGGTGGAATGGCTCCGCGACGGCAGCGTGAGCATGCTGGGGTTGAACCTGTCGCAATGGAACGATCTCACTGTCATCGACCACGAGCGACTCCACGACCTTCTGGCTCAGCACGGCCTCAAGGTCGGAG
>JAXDMF010000383.1:0-3212 GCA_034666205.1 Gemmatimonadales bacterium | reverse complement strand
TCCACCATGAGCATGACGGTACGCTCCGGGGCCCGGGTCCGGTGCACGACTCCCTTCGGCACGACGAAGGCCTGTCGGGGTGAAAGTTCCACGGTCTGTCCTTCCAAGTCGATAAGCAAGCGACCATCTACGACGTAAAAGAACTCGTCCTCTGCGTCGTGCTTGTGCCAGTGATACTCCCCCCGAACCACCCCCAGCCGCACGATGGAATCGTTCACCTGGCAGAGTGTCTGGTTGTACCACTGATCGGTACACGCATCCACCAGGGCAGGTACGTTGATGCGCTCCAGGGCGTCGAATAAAACGTTGAGGTGGGTTGCGTAGGGATAGGGGGATGTGTCAGCCACAGGACCTCCAGGCTTCAGACGTGATCGACTACCTCTTTTACCCCTTGCTCTCGTGCGCAGTGGGCACAGCAGTAGAACGTTCCCTTGGCCTCGATACCGTGGCCAATGATCCTGCACTCGCAGTGCTGGCACACCGGAGCGAGCTTGTGAATCGCACACTCGAAGCTGTCGAACGTATGGGTGTGGCCGGCAGCGATGACTTGGAAAGACAGATAGTAATCGTTGCCGCAGACCTCACAGCGAGCCATGAAACCCTCCTGTATCGCTAACGCGATCCGGGTTGAACGGAACCGGCGGCCAGCGGACCCACCACCGTGGTCCACTCGCGCACCCACCAGCGTCTCACCAGGCCGGCGGTCACGTAGGGATCTGCCTGCGCGAATGCCTCTGCCGGCGCGGGTGAAGCCGCCTGGAAGAGCAGGATGGCGGCGTCGGCGGGACCCGCAAGCGCGCCACCCAGGATCAGCTCCCCTCGCTCGACGAAGGGCTGCGCGTAGTCCAGGTGCGCCGGTCGGAGTGGCACGCGGCGAGTGATGTAGTCGTCCACGACATCATAGAAAAGGAGATAGTGCACGATACCTCCCGCATGAGGCTACCAGGGCCCCTTGAAGCACCCCTTCCATGGTTGCGACGCGAAACGCCGACCGTTCAACTCTACCTAATGGGAGGCGGGGAGCAAGTTGTCGGGCGGCTTACAGAACGGTAGCACCCGCCTCGACCAGCAATTGCCGGAGGAGCGAGCGGTGACAGCGGGATTCGTCGGGACAATAGCACCCGACGGAGAAGTTCGCCTGGGCCGACAGTGCCGAGAGCGTAGCCAGCAGCCGCGTGGCCCCCGGCGTGCGCATCTCGGAACGATAGCGGCGGGCAAAGGTTTGCCATCGCGCGGGTGTCAACGGCTGGGATTTCGCGTAGGACAGCAGCGGGGCGCTCGGTGCCAACTCAGGGAGCCATAGGTCGAAATAGTCCCGGCGAGCGTAATCCTCCCTCCGCACACCGCGAGGCGGGCGGCGTACAGTAGCGAAGCGTGGTCCTTCCCCCGGCTGGCGAGCGGCTCCCAGCCGAACGATTCGAATCCCCATGGTTTCCCTACCGGTTTCGGGGGCGGCCGCGCCGGAGGGCGGCACCAAGTACTGCTCCGACTAACGCCAGCACCGAGTAGACGCCCAGAAAGACAAGGCCCAGGGGCCAGAGGCTGCCACTCGCCGGATCTGCCAGCACCCCGCCGAGGATGACGAGCACCTGGCCGGCGAAAATGCCCAGTGCCACGGCGGGCCAGTGGAGCGGGAGGAGGAGACCGCCAAGTGCTCCCGTGGCCAGTAGCGCTCCGGCGTAATAGCCGCCCTCCGCGTCCCATGGCTCGGAGTGTCCGGTAATCCAGGGCGACAACAACCAGATGGCGGCGCCAAGGATGAGACCGATGAGAAATGCCAACCAGCGGCGAGGATTCATGCTGCTTCGGCTGGTGCCTCGCGAGAGCGGAGAAAGATCCACCCGGCTACGATGGCGATCGCGTACAGCACGATACCCACGAGGTACACGGCGCCACCGACGGTCTGGTCCCGCTCGAGCCAGCCGGCACGATCGAGCAGAAATGCCCAGTCATGCTCGCCACCACCGACCAGCGGCAGTTCCTCGGTGCGGGCGTCTCGCACATAGACCGAGATGTTCCAGCAGTTCTGCCCCAGCCACCAGAGCGGCACCGTGGCACCGTGGCGGTCGCCGCGACGCCACAGCGCCACTGCGAACACGGCCGGCACGATGAGTTGGAAGAGGGTTCCACCCAGGACGGTCAGGATCTCACCATCGAAAGCGAACACCAGATGGCCGGTTTCGTGAATCGCGAGATCGAGGCTGTCGAGCCAGCGGTAGGTGCCCGGGGAAATCAGGCAAAGCCAGCCGTACACCGCCAGAACTACGGTGAGGGCGGTCCGCCAGCGCCGCTCACGAGCGGGATAATGCAGCGTGGTCTCCAGTCAGTAGTGGGCAAATCGGCCATAGGCCGCTGGAGCCTACGCGACCGGCAGACTAGGTTCGGGAGAACCAGCCCTCACAGCGAGCATCCTATGGTGACCATACTTCGCAGACCAACCCTCATTCTCATAATGGCGGCGGCATGCCACAGCGGCGCGCCCGGCGGCACGCAACCGGCCAATCAGACGCGGGCGCGCATCGAGAACCGAGCCTCGCTCGACGTGGACATCTCAGTGCGCCGGAATGATGGCCGGTTGAACCGCCTGGGCTTTGTCCCGGGAGGCCAGACCGCCGTCTTTGCCCTACCGCCCAGTGTCACCGCCGGCGCCGCATGGGTTCGGTTCGAGGCCAAGCCGGTTCGGTCATCAGGCGAGCCGGTCGTGAGCGAGCCGTTTCCGGTGACGATGGGCGAGGAGATCACTTGGTCGGTGCCGCCGCAGTAGCTCAGAATGCTCCGGGTGGGAATCGAACCCACAAGGGATATCTCCCAGCGGATTTTAAGTCCGCAGCGTTTGCCATTTCGCCACCGGAGCCCATCGGCGAGGGGAATATACCGCGCTAGGCGGGTATCGTCTCCCGCCTGACGCCCCCGGACGCACGCGTGCTCCACATTGCCGGATGGCGCCCGAACCGCGCCGCGAAGTCTCCCCCGATCTCCGCCACGATCCGGGCCTCCCGCTCCCGGGGGGCAAGCACCACGACGGCGCCACCCCAACCCGCTCCAGTGAGCCGCGCACCGTAAGCCCCGTGCTGCAGCGCAGAAGCCACGATGAAATCCGCTTCCGCAATGGTGGACTGATAATCGTCCCGCAGGGAGTCGTGGCCTTCCACCAGAAGCTGGCCTAACCGAGTCAGGTCGCGAGTGGCCAGCGCGTTGGCGGCGAGACGCGT
>JAXDMF010000382.1:0-8805 GCA_034666205.1 Gemmatimonadales bacterium | reverse complement strand
CCGTGCGGTGCATGTCCTGGGTTCGGATCTGCACCTCGAAGAGTTGCCCCCCCGGGCCAAAGATGGTGGTATGGAGTGACTGGTACGCGTTCGACTTCGGGCTCGCGATGTAGTCCTTGATCCGCTCCTGGATGGGCGTCCAGTTGTGGTGGATGATGCCGAGCACGTGATAGCAGTCGGGGACTGAGCGGACGATGACGCGCACCGCCATGAGATCGTAGATCTCATCGAATGCCTTGCCCCGCTTCTTCATCTTCTGGTAGATGGACCAGAGATGCTTGGGCCGCCCGGTGACCTCGAACCAGTCGATCCCCTCTTCCTTTAGTTCGTAGTCGAGCGGGATCTTGAGCTTGAGGATGGTCTGCTCCCGGGCTGCGCGCTTGGCCGCCACCTGGGTGGCCAGATCCTTGTACTCCTCGGACTCCAGGAACTTGAAGGCCAAGTCTTCCAGCTCGGCCTTGATGCCGGCCATGCCGAAGCGGTGCGCCAGGGGTGCGTAGATCTCTCGGGTTTCCAGCGCAATCCGGGCGCGCCGCTCGGGCGGGAGATGCTCGAGCGTCCGCATATTATGCAGCCGGTCGCCCAGCTTGATGATGATGACCCGCGCGTCCTTGGCGATCGAGAGCAGCAGCTTCCGGTAATTCTCGACCTGCTCTTCCGCCGAGGAGTGGAAGGTGAGGCTGGAGATCTTGGTGAGCCCGTCGACGATGCCGGCCACCTCCGGACCGAACTCCCGGGCAATGTCTTCGGTCCGCACGTCCGAGTCTTCCACGACATCGTGCAGCAGCGCAGCCACGATAGTCGTGCTGTCCAGGAGCTGCTCGGCCAGGATGAGCGCGACGGCGATGGTGTGGGAGACGAAGTCCTCGCCCGACATCCGCTTCTGGCCGCGGTGGGCGGACGCGCTGAAGCGAAGCGCCCGATCCACCAGCTCGAGATCGAGCCGGTCGGCATGGCGCTCGAGCACCGCCCTCAGCTCAGGAGCGAGCTCGGGCAGGCTCCCCGCTACGGGAATCTTGGTTCCTGTCACAACAGTCCTGCCGTCGCGAAGCTCACGAATCGATCCCCGGCAATGATTACGTGATCGTACAAGGGTACATCGAGCAGCTGACCCGCCGAGGCCAGCTGCCTGGTTGCTGCCCGGTCTTCTGCCGATGGCGTTGGATCGCCGCTCGGGTGGTTGTGCACAACAATGATTCCGGCCGCGGCCTCGGCGATCGCAGCTCGAAACACTTCCCGTGGATGAACCAGGGAGCTGTTCAACAACCCGCGCGTGATCAGCACTTCCCGAAGAACCTGACTTTGACTGTCCAGCGCGAGCAGGTGGAACTCCTCGACCTGAAGATCACGCAGCCGGGTACCAAACAGACGAAGGACATCTTCGGGTTCCCGAATCCGCTGCACCGGCGGTCGCTCTTCCCGCGCGGTGCGGGCACCCAATTCGAAGGCGGCGATGAGCCGGCCGGCCTTGGTGGGACCGATGCCCCGGGAGCGCAGAAACTCTGCGCCGGGACGTTGAGCCAGCCGGCGAAGCGACCCCTCAGTAAGCTCCAGCAGCTGGGCGGCCAACTCGAGCACGTCCTGGCCGCCTCCCCCTGTACCTAACACGATGGCGAGAAGTTCGGCAGTCGTCAACGCGGCAGGGCCCAGCGACCAGAGGCGCTCGCGAGGACGATCCGCGTTGGGAAGGGTAGAAACAGGAACGGCCACGCCGGACGATAGCGGGCCGGGAGGGCTACGCGTGGTCCATTATCATGCAGTCACGACGGAAGTTACGCCGCGCTAGCGTCCCGCCCCATGACACTTCTTGTACTTCCTCCCGGACCCGCAGGGACAGGGATCGTTACGCCCGACCTCGGGGACAGCGGCCGTCGCCCGGCCGACCGGCCCGTTCGAGGTGCTGAGCGAAGGTGAGACCGAAGGCGGTGCCGCGATCCGGCGCGAAGGGGCGGTGAACATGTCGTCCGCGCCTACCGGTTCGGCCGGCGGGGGAGCCACGACCCGGCGGGCCTGGGGCATCGGCCGCGGTGCCTCCGCACTCACCTGCGTCTTGAAGAAGCGCTCGGTGAAAGTGGACTGGATGTCGTGCATGAGGTCCTCGAACATGTCGAACGCCTCGCGCTTGTATTCGACGAGCGGGTCCTTCTGGCCCCAGGCCCGGTACTGAATGGCGTTCCTCAGCTGGTCGAGGTCGTACAGGTGGTCCTTCCACCGCTCATCCAGCACCGACAGCATGACGTGCGAGAGGATCTCGGTGTCCACCTCGGGCATGCCGATCGTCTTCCCGAAATCAGCCAGGTACTGGGTCTTCCGGCGGAAGCTCGCCTCGCCCTCCGCCTTGACCGCCTCTGCCATCCGCTCGATGGTGGGGGTGGCATCGGCGTCGACCAGGGCATCCGCAGTCACCAGGTACTGGAGGGTGAGTGCCTCACGCAGGCCACCCCGATCGTACTCCTCCGGCCGCACCGCCCCGACGAGAAAGGTGGCGACCGCGCGCTCCAGCGCGAGCTCGATCATGCGCCGAGCTTCGGCCTTGAGCTCCTCGCCCCGCTCGAGGGCGAACAGCCGGAGCGAGTAGATCACCTCGCGCTGCTGGTTCATGACGTCGTCGTACTCCAGCAGCCGCTTTCGCTGCTGGAAATTCTGGAGCTCGACCCGCTTCTGCGCCTGCCCGATGGCTCGGGTGACCAGTCCACCGGTAATGACCTCGCCCGCTTCCGCCCCGCTCTTATCCATCCAGCGCGCAATCCGGTCGGAGCCGAAGAGCCGCATCAGATCGTCTTCCAGCGACAGGAAGAAGATCGACTGCCCCGGGTCGCCCTGGCGGCCGGAGCGCCCCCGCAGCTGCCGGTCGATCCGGCGCGACTCGTGGCGCTCGGTGCCGATGATCTGAAGCCCCGCCTCCGGCTGTGTCAGATCGAGATCCTTGCCCAGTTTGATGTCGGTGCCGCGGCCGGCCATGTTGGTGGCGATCACGATCGCCGACTTCTGACCCGCGCCAGCCACGATCTCCGCCTCGCGCTGGTGATACTTGGCGTTGAGCACCTCGTGCTTGAGTCCCCGCCGCTTGAGCTGGCGCGACAACGTCTCCGACACGTCCACGTTCACCGTGCCGATCAGGATGGGCCAGCCGCTTCCGTGCAGCCGCTCGACCTCGTCCATGATTGCGTCGTGCTTTTCCTTGCGGGTCTTGTAGATCCGGTCGGCTTGGTCCAGCCGCACCATGGGCCTATGGGTGGGTATGACGCTCACCTCGAGCCCGTAGATCGAGTAGAACTCGGTCTCCTCCGTCTCCGCTGTCCCAGTCATCCCGGCCAGCTTGTCGTACATCCGGAAGTAGTTCTGGATGGTGATCGTTGCGAAGGTCTGCGTCTCGCCCTTGACCTGCACCCGTTCCTTGGCCTCCACCGCTTGATGCAGACCATCCGCCCAGCGCCGGCCGGTCATCACTCTGCCGGTAAACTCATCGACGATCACGACCTGGCCGTCCTGCACCAGGTAATCCACTTCCTTCTCGTAGAGTACGTGAGCCTGAAGCAGCTTGTGGATGATGTGCAGCTTCTCGCTCTTGATCGCATAATCGGATTCGACCTGCCGCCGGCGCTCGATCCGGTCGTGCGGCGTGAGCTCGGGGTCCTTGTCGATCTGGTGGATCTCCTCGGAGATGTCCGGCACCAGAAAGAGCCCCGGCTCGTTAGGCGACATCGCCTCGGCGCCGCGATCGGTCAGATGCACCGAGTGGCCCTTCTCGTCGAGCACGAAATACAGGGTTTCTTCCAGGTCCCGCATCCGCTGCTGCTTCATCGGCAGTTTCCGGTCGCCGATGGCATCCAGTTCCATCCGCTGGACCATCTGCTTGATCCCGGTCTCGTTCAGCAGCTTCAGCAGCCGTTTGTTCTTGGGCATGCCGAGCCGGGCCTGGTAGAGCTTGAGGCCGGCGTCGTTCCGGGTCTTGGGGTCTTCCAGGAGTTTCTCGGCCTCGGCGACCAGCGTGTTCACCACGCCGGTCTGCTTCCGCACCAGCTCGGCCACCTGGCGGTCGAACTGGGCGTACTTGTCGTCCGTCTCGTTGCCCACCGGCCCCGAAATGATCAATGGGGTCCGGGCCTCGTCGATCAGGATCGAGTCCACCTCGTCGATGATGGCATAGGCGTGGTCTCGCTGGACCCGCTGGTCGAGCGAGAACACCATGTTGTCGCGGAGATAGTCGAAGCCGTACTCGTTGTTGGTGCCGTAGGTGATGTCGGCGAGGTAGGCGGCGCGGCGTTCCGGTGACGACGGCTCGGTATCGTCCAGGCACCCGACCGTGAGCCCCAGGTAACGGAACACGTGGCCCATCCACTGGGAGTCGCGGCGGGCCAGATAATTGTTGACCGTGACCAGATGGGCGCCCCGGCCGGTCAGCGCGTTGAGATACAGCGGTAGGGTGGCCACGAGAGTCTTTCCTTCTCCGGTGGCCATCTCGGCGATCTTGCCCTGATGCAGCACGACGCCGCCGATGAGCTGCACGTCGTACGGCACCATGTCCCAGACCAGCTCGTGCCCGGTCACTTCCACGGTGGTGCCGAGCAGGCGACGGCACGCCTCACGCACCGTGGCGAAGGCCTCGGGCAGGAGCTCATCGAGCCCGGCGGCGAGCTCTTTCTTATACCCTCGTTCCAGCTCGTGGAAGCGGCCTTCGAGCGCGTCACGCTCCACCGGATCGGCGCAGCCGTGCTTGGCCTCACGGACCTGCTCGAGCTCGGTCCTCAGCTGGGCGGTACGCTCCTCCAGCCGCTCGCGGAATCGGGCGGTCTGGGCCTTCAAGTCCGCCTCGCTCAGGTCCTTGAGCCGCTCCTCGTGGCTGTGGATCTGGTCCACGATCGGCTGAATACGCTTGCGCTCTCGGTTGAACCGCGTACCGAAGACCGCCGTCATCAATGTCTTGATCATTCTGGGTCCAAATATAACCGGTGGGCCGAGATGTACTCCGCGACCAGATCAGGGACCCAGTAGCGCACCGACCGTCCCTGCTGGACTCGACGGCGGATCTCGGTGGCGGAGATATCGATCGCGGGGACCTCGATCCCGTGGGAAACGAAGGGAGAGGCCGGGAGCGCTGTTCCTGGGCGCGCAAAGACGACCACGCGCGCCAGCTCGGGAATTCGGCCGGCGTCGTGCCAAGCGGGCAATTCTGCCGCGGCATCGGCGCCGAGCAGCAGAACGAACTCAACCCCGGGGTCTCGCCGCCGCAGCTCTTCCAGGGTATCCACGGTGTAGGACGGTCCGGGGCGGTTCAGCTCGGCGTGCTCGACGGCGAAGCCGGGAGTATTGCCCAGCGCGAGCGAGAGCATTGCGGCCCGGTGCTCCGGAGACGTCCGATGCCGACCACGCTTAAATGGCTGCTCGCGCGCGGGGACGAATCGGACCACCTCGAGCCCGAGCTTCTCCCGGGCAACCTGGCCCACGATCAGATGCCCGTGGTGCACCGGATCGAACGAGCCGCCGAAGAGGCCGATCATCCGGCGCTCAGGCTCCGGAGGGCTCGGTCGGGCAGACTTCCTTTGCTCCGGGTGTCCTGGGATGGAAGCGTCGGATGTAGCCGCAAGTTTCCTGGACGTCCTCGCGGTAGCCAAGGGTTTTATAGGCCTGCACCAGCTTGACCAATGCCTCCGGCACGACGGCAGCCCTGGGATAAGTGGCCACCAGGTCCTTGAGATACAGGATGGCCGAATCGTATGCCTTCAATCGGAAGTAGAACATGGCCGATTTGTACGCCTTGTAGGCGAAGCGCTCGTTGAGCTCGTCGATGTGCTGTTGCGCGCGCTTGGCCGGCGCGCCAGTGGGGTAGCGATTCAGTAGCTCCTGGTAAGTTGCCAACGCGGTTTGCCCATAGGTGGGATCGAGCTCCGGGCGGCGCCAGAGATCGGAATAGACGTCCCCCAGGCGGAGAAGCGCCTCCGGGGCGATCGGATCGTTAGGCGTCTCGTCGGAGGCCTTGCGGAACTCGCGGGCCGCTTCCAAGTGCCTCCCCTGGGCATAGTAGGCTTCCGCCAGATAGTAGTGCGCGCGAGCGATCCGCGAATCCCCCGGCGGAAACTCGAGCAGCAGCCGATCGATCAGCTTAGCCGCGTCAGCCCATTTGCCGTGCCGCACCGCGGCCTCGGCCCGCTGCCACAGAGAATTGAGCATGGCGGAAGAAGCCGACACCGGCGCGGGCGATGAGGCCGGGCTCCGCCCGGACCGCCCACCCCCACACGCCGCAAGAAGCACGACGAGACCTGTAAAAAAACGACGGATCATCGAGGGACCTAGTGAAGCGTGTCACGGGTGTAGGAACGTCCGCGGAGCTCGCTGAGGCGGTCGTCCGCCATCTGGCGGATTGAGTCGCTCTGCACCCGATCGGACGCGACGGCCTGGAAGGCCAGCGCGGCCGCAATAGTGTCGCCGAGCTTGAGCCGCGCATCGCCATAGCCAACGAGAGCACGGCGTCCGACGGTGGTGCTCGAGTCGATCCGGATGGCCGCGGCATACCACAGGGTGGCGTCCTGGAGCTTCTCGCCCGCCTCGGCCCGGATCCCCAGCGCCAGCGAGCACCCGGCCACACCTTCCTCCGCCCGCGCGTGCAGCTCGGCCGACTTGGTCCGCCGGAGCGCCGCCTGAAACAGAGGGAGTGCCTGGTCGCAGCCGGTTGTCTCCCGAAGCGCGACCGCGTAGACGGCAAGCAGAGAGTCTACAGTCTCGGCATCGGGAGCAACGGCAATGGCACCAGGAAGCACGGCGACGAGATCACTGGCCTGTGCGCCCGGCCGGCGGATTAAGGTCAGCGCATACCGCCCCACCGAGCGGTCAGGCGCGATGGCGCCGAGACCAATGACAGCCGCCTCGAGCCGCTTGCCGTCCCCCGCGCGTTCGGCGGCGCGGGCCACAGCCTCCAGGCCTTCCGCCCCCTCTTCGGCCCGGGTCGGGTCTTCGGCTGCGAGCCGCAGGTAGGCGTCGGATGCGACCCCGAGGTCGCCCGTATGGAGCGCTGCGGCACCTGCCTTGGCCCACACCCGTGAGTCCGGCGACTTCGCCAGGGCGGCGCGGTACTCGTCCAGCGCCTGACTGTATCGGCCGGAGCCGTAGGCCTGATCGCCTCGCGCTTCGTGATCGCCTCCTTGTCCGCAGCCGATCAGGACCGTCGCGCTGAGCGTCGTCACCAGCAGAGAAAAGCGGCGCAGGATGACTATTCCGCGCGATCGAGCATGGCGAGGTAGGCGTCGACCCGCGCGTTCTCTGGTCGGCGCTCCAGGCACGCCTGCCAGACCTCTCGAGCACCGGCGGCGTCGCCCGACAGATAGCGCGCCAGTCCCAGCGCCGCCTCGGCATCGACGAAGCTTGGCCGGGCTCGCAACACCTCCTCCAGCGCCTCGCGGGCTTCCAGCGGGCGGCCGGCCTCGATCAGGAGTCGGGCCATCCGGTAGCGCAGATCGTGGAACTGCGGCCCGAGCTCCAGTGCCTGCTCGTACTGCTGAAGGGCCCGGTCGAGGGCGCCGGCTCCCGCGTACGTATCCGCCAGCTCGGCATGGCGATTGGCCAGCTGGGCCGCCACTGGTGCCGGTAAACCTCCGGTGGGCTCGGTGAGACTGGTTGCGGCGCGGGTGAACGCCTCTTCGGCCTCGTCGGTCCGGCCGAGCTCATTCAGCACGAGACCCCGATGAATGAGCGCTTCGACGTATTGCGGATTCAGCTCGAGTGCCCTCTCGAGCTCCCCCAGGGCGCGTTGCCCTTGCCCGAGCAACGAGAGGGACACACCGAGGAGATGGTGAACGTCAGCAAAGGCACGACCCGAGTCCACCACCGACTCGAGCAGGTGGACGGTCCCATAGTAGTCCTGCACGACAAATCGCTCCCTGGCCCGTGCCAACAGGAGCTCAGTCTGCCCGGCCATAAGCCTCCCGATACCATTGAACGAAGCGGCGAACACCCTCCGAAAACGGCGTTTTCGGCGTGTAGCCGAGCACTGCGCTGGACTTGGTGAGATCGGCGGCGGTCCGCTGCACATCGCCCGGCTGCATGGGCCCCCACTCCACTTTCGGCTGCACCCCCAGCGCTGCCGCGATCTCTGCGACCATATCCCCGGTGGCGATGGACCGGTTCCCGCCGAGGTTGAATGTCTCGACCCCGATGGGAGCCTTGCCGGTCCACCTGACCGCCGCGAGCACACCGGCGATGATGTCGTCGCAGTAGGTATAATCGCGGGCCTGAGTCCCATCGCCGAAGAGGGTCAGTGTGCGCCTCTCGACCATCTGTCGGGTAAGCGCATGAATGGCCAAGTCAGGCCGTTGCCTGGGGCCGTAAACCGTGAAAAACCGAAGCGACGCTGCCCGGAAGCCGTAGATCGGGGTAACCGAGCTCAGCAGCAGCTCCGCTGCCCGCTTGGTCGCAGCGTACGGGGACACCGGGACCACGGCCGTTGCGTCCTCCCGAAACGGCGCCGGAGTGCTGTCGCCGTAAACCGAGGAGGACGATCCAAACACGATGCGGGACACCCCCGCCTGCCTGGCTGCCTCGAGCACGGCGGCGGTGCCGGTGACATTGGCGCGGGCATACCCGACCGGGTCCGCGAGGGAGGGGCGTACCCCGGCCTTGGCGGCGAGGTGGACGACGACCGTGTCTGGAGTGAGCCGCTCGCGCACGGCGGCGACATCCAGGATGTCGTGCTCCCAGAAGGAAAGGCCCGGCTGTCGACCCACCTCGGCCAGATTCCGTTCCTTCATGGCCCGGGGGTAGAAGGCGTCGAAGTTGTCGACGCCTACGACCTCATCACCCTGGGACAGGAGC
>JAXDMF010000381.1:0-4259 GCA_034666205.1 Gemmatimonadales bacterium | reverse complement strand
TTGGCGCCGTCGATGATGGTGCCGAGTGCGCCCGCTGCCTTGAGGATGTAGGGCCGATCGATCTGGTACTGCCGTCGAGCCGCCACAGCCGCGGCAGACGTGTCGGCGAAGGGGCTCTGCCGGAACTTGATCTGGGCCTGGAGGTCGGCGGAGTCGGCCGCGGTCATCGGCAGACCGTCGGGATTCCAGGTGGGCAGCGGCGCCCGGGGAAGCACCCAGGAGCCTTTCACCTTGTCACGGTAGACCGCCAGACTCTCCGGGGTCGAGAGATCGGTGAGGACGACAGGACCGCTGAGCGTCTTCGCTCCCGTGCCCTGGGTCCAGGCCCAGCTATGGGCGGTGATTTCGCGGGAGAAAGGAGCCACGAGCCGGAAGGTGGCCGATCCTCGCTCCCAGGTGACGCCAAAGGTGTACGGCTCGAGCTCGGCAGTGAGGCCGTATGATCTGAACTGCGCTCTGGTCCACTCGTTAGCGCGCCGCATCGAGGGTGAGCCAGAGAGACGAGGCCCGATGACATCGCTCAGGTGCTGGAGATTCTGCATCACCTCGGAGTGATTCATGGCCTGGTCTATCAGGGCTCCGGATCCGGCAGTGTCGACGACAGACTGGGCGTCGAGGCGGGTGGCGCTGACCAGCACAATCAATCCGACAATAAACCGCATGAGCAAGGCACCTTGGTTGAGAGAGATCAAAGCTAACAGCGCCTTCCTTGGGTCCGGCAACCCCCCTATAGTTGGAGAGCGAAGCCGATGCCTAAAAGTCTCTAGCTCCGAGGCCCTCCGTTGCCCAAGGAAAGCGTCACCCTCACCGACAACCGCACCGGCAAGACCTACGAGCTGCCGATCGTCGAGGGCACCATCCGCGCCACCGACCTCCGCCAGATCAAGGTCTCGGAAGACGATTTCGGCATGATGACGTACGACCCGGCGTTCATGAACACCGCCGCGTGCCGTAGCGCCATTACTTTCATCGACGGCGACCGGGGAATCCTCCGGTACCGGGGCTACCCCATCGAGCAGCTGGCGGAGAAGGCGTCCTTCCTGGAAGTGGCCTACCTGCTCTGCGAAGGGGAGCTGCCCAACCGGGAGCAGCTGTCCGAATGGGAAGAGACCATCACGTTTCACACCTACGTCCACACCAACATCACCAAGTTCCTCGAGGGGTTCCGCTACGACGCCCACCCAATGGGCATGTTGCTCGGCGTGGTCGGGGCCCTGTCCACGTTCTATCCCGACGCCAAGAACATCCACGATCCGGCCAACCGCTATCTCCAGCGGGTGCGACTACTGGCCAAGCTTCCCACCATCGCCGCCTTCGCGTTCCGGCACTCTCGCGGCCTGCCCTACGAGTTCCCCCGGAATGATCTGAGCTACATCGGGAACTTCGTGAACATGACGTTCAGCATCGGGGGCCGGCACCAGCCAAACAAGGTGCTCCAGCGGGCTCTCGAGATCCTGTTGATCCTCCACGCCGACCACGAGCAGAACTGCTCCACCAGCGCTGTGCGGGCCGTAGGCTCCTCGCACGTGGACCCGTTCTCCGCCGTGAGCGCCGGCATCGCCGCGCTGTATGGGCCACTCCACGGAGGGGCCAACGAGGCGGTGCTCCAGATGCTGGACGAGATCGGCGACAAGAAGAACATCCCGGCCTTCATCGAGAAGGTGAAAACCGGCGGCGGCGCGGCGCGGCTGATGGGCTTCGGCCACCGGGTATACAAGTCGTACGACCCGCGAGCCAAGCTGATCAAGAAGGTGGCGTATGACGTCTTCCAGCAAACCGGCCTGAATCCCAAGCTCGAGATTGCGCTGGAGCTGGAGCGGATCGCGCTGGAAGACGAATACTTCATCAAGCGCAAGCTCTACCCCAACGTGGACTTCTACTCGGGACTGATCTACCAGGCCATGGGGTATCCCACCGACTACTTCACCGTCCTGTTCGCCATCGGCCGGACACCGGGTTGGTTGGCCCAGTGGGAGGAGATGCTGCTCGACAAGGACCAGAAGATCGCCCGCCCCCGACAGATCTACACCGGGTCGGAGGAGCGGCAGTTTGTGCCGCTGGAGCAGCGCGGCGAGAGAATGAGCGGGGAGGTCGAGCGAATAAGCACCAGATAAAACGGTAAGCGGTGAGCGGTGAGCGGGAGGGTGTGGGACTCAGCCGCGGTGTCATCCTGAGCGAATGCGAAGGATCGGCCGGGTGAACGTCTGGTCGAGATCTTCTCGGAAGCGTTAACCCCTCACCGCTCACCGTCTACACTTTTTCTTCGACCGGAACATCGCCCTCCAAGTAGGTATAGCCTTCCAATCCGGCCACAAAATCCGCAATGAAGCCATTCGCCTCCTGTCGCGTGAGATCCTTTGCGTTGCTCACCTTCCGGCGAAAGGTGGCCAGGAGGTCGGGGGCATGAAACTGCACGTAGTTGAGGACCTCGGTCACCGTATCTCCGTGGACCAGGTCGGTGATCTCGTAGCCCTGCTCGGTGAGCCGCACGTGCACTGCATTGGTGTCGCCGAAGAGATTGTGCAGATCGCCAAGGATCTCCTGGTAGGCGCCGGTCAGGAAGATGCCCAGGATGTAGGGCTGCCCGTCCTCCACCGGATGCAGCTCGAGTGAAGGCTTGCCCTTCCTGCCGCCGGTGAAGCGGTCGATCACGCCGTCCGAGTCGCAGGTCACGTCCTGCAGCGTGCCCCGACGAGTGGGAGGCTCGTTCAGCCGGTGGATCGGCATAATGGGGAAGAGCTGGTCGATGGCCCAGTTGTCCGGCAGAGACTGGAAGACCGAAAAGTTGCAGAAGTAACGATCCACCAGCGCCGACTCGATGTGAGTCGTGATCTCGGGGAATGAGGTCTTGTCGTCGCCCATGGCACTGGAGAGGGCGTTCAACGTGACCAGATAGAACTGGTCCGCGTCGGCCTTGTCCCGCAGGGAGAACACCCCGCTGGCGAAGTACTCCTGGGCTCGCTCCTTGGCGAACACCACGTCGTGAAAGACCTCCTCGATCCGGTCCTGGGTCAGTCCCTCCAGGTTCTCCGCCATCTCCACCAGCAACGGATGGGGCTCCTCCCGGAGCTTGGGCGGCACCGGCTCGACCTGCGATTCCACGTCGATGACGTTGATCAGCAGCAGCGAGTGGTGCGCCGTGATCGCCCGGCCCGACTCCGAGATGATCTGCGGCATCGGGAGATCCTCATTGCGGCAGACCGCGCCGAGGGTATAGACGACGTCGTTGGCGTACTCCCGCATGGAGTAGTTGACGCTGGCAGGCCTGGTGGAGCGCGAGCCCTCGTAGTCCACGCCGAGCCCACCGCCGACGTCCACGTGGGTGATGTCGAAGCCCATGTTGCGCAGCTCGACGTAGTAGCGCCCGATCTCCTCCAGCCCCGCCTTCACGTGCCGGATGTCGGTGATCTGACTCCCCAGATGGAAGTGGACCAGCTTCAGGATGTCCTTCCGGCCCATCCGGTCGAGCCGATCGAGCAGCTTCATCAGCTCGACTGAGTCGAGCCCGAATTTCGACCGCTCCCCGCCACTCTTGGCCCACCGCCCCGATCCCTCGGTGGCAAGCTTGATCCGCACGCCGGCCGTCGGTTGCACGCTCATCTCGTCCGCAACCTTGAGCAATACCTCCAGCTCGCTGAGCTGCTCCAGGACGATCATCACCTTGTGGCCCAGCTTCTGGCCCATGAGCGCCAGGCGCATGAACTCCTCATCCTTGTACCCATTGCACACGATGAGGTGGTTGGTGCCCTCGTTGAGTCCCAGAATGGCCTGGAGCTCCGGCTTGCTGCCGCACTCGAGCCCCACACCGTGGGGCGCGCCGAACTCGACGATCTCCTGCACCACGTGACGCTGCTGGTTCACCTTGACGGGATAGACGGTGGTGTAGGTGCCGCCGTAGCCGAAGTCCTTGATCGCGTTGCTGAACTCGGTGGCGAGCGCCTCGATCCGCGACCGGAGGATATCGGAGAATCGGAGCAGCAGTGGGAGGCCGACCCCCTGGGCGTGGAGATCCATGGCCAGGTTATACAGATCGAGCCCGCGTTTCCGGTTCGCGTCCGGATGCACGGTGACGTGCCCTTCGGCATTGACCCTGAAATAGCCCAGACCCCACCCGCTCATGTTGTAGAGCTTTTCGGCGTCCTTGGAGGTCCAGCCCGGAGGGGCGACGGTCACGGTGATGGCGAGGCTCCTGATGGTGGGGCGAAGGGGCAATTGTAATGGGGTGCGGCAGCAGGCGAAAGCGGCTGTCGCCTTACACT
>JAXDMF010000380.1:0-4673 GCA_034666205.1 Gemmatimonadales bacterium | reverse complement strand
CAGCTCGCCGGCCGCCGCGTCAAGCGAGAGGTTGCGCAGCACACCGAACGGCAGGTCCGGATTGGCGTCGACGATCCGAAACTCCGAGACGCCATGCGCACGCGCCAGACCGGTCAGCCGGCTCCGATAGCCCGCCGTGCCCTCGCAGACGACGACCAGTTCACGGGCAGGGTAGCGCTGATCGGCGAAGCACCTGATCGCCCGGACGGCCAACACAGGCCTGTCTTTGGTAACCATCAGACAGCTCACCCGCGGCCAAACCCCCACGGCCGGATTCACCCGGGGGCCTGAACTTCCCAGATGACGGCCGAGGGGATACCGGCCCAAGCGGCATGTGTCGCGTCGGGGATCAGCTCTTCGTAGCCACCAGGAGGCAATGGGCCCGCGAATAGGGGCTCATGGCACGATCGGAGGATGAAGCCGTGCTCGGCGAATGCTCTGAGGTGGTCGCTGACCTGATGAGGGTGGATGCGAACGAACGCCAGCTCCCCCGGTTTGTAGGCGAAGATGGGCTGGCCGTGCAGCAGCACCACCATCGGGTGGGGATCGGTCACGATGAGCCGCCCACCCGGCCTCAGGACTCGCCGGAATTCCGCGATCGCTGGTCCGATGTCACGAAGGTGGCTCAGCGCCAGCCCACACAGAACCAGATCGATGGAATCATCGGGTATCGGAAGCTCTGTTACGTCTCCGACCCGGAACTCGGCATCGGGGACTTTCGTTACCGCTAGTTCCAACATTTCCGGTGACTGGTCGACGCCGATGACGTCGTGGCCGTGCGCGACGAGTGTCACGGAGTGCCGCCCCGTGCCACAGGCCGCGTCGAGTGCACGACCCGGCTGCACGCGCGCCAGGAGGCTGGCCACCACAGGTTCCTCGACAGCCAAAATGAAGTTAGGCAGCGAGTCGTACTTCGGTGCCCACGCCGCGTACCCTCGCGCGACGTCGATCTCGGACAACCAGTTGTTGCCGGTAGGGGCCAAGCCTTCCACCGGATCCGCAATCCTCCTCATCTCCGCCACCCTCGCTTCGACGAACTCCTCGTCGCCATCGATCGCGGTGCGCAGCAGCGCAAGGCCCTCGATGCCCATCATCAGTTCACGTATACGTGCTGGTCCCGCCATTTACTACTCCACTCCCGCTGCATCATGGGTATTCTGTCCGCTGGTGGCACTGTTGAAGGCTCCGGGCAGGCACATCCCCTTTCGAACGAAACGGACACGCGGGTGATTGAGGGCTACCTCTGGCGCGAGAGCATTGTTGTCGGCGAGCAACTCCACATTCATGCGTCGACGGACGCCGCCTTTTTCCGGGTGGATCTCTACCGGATCGGAGCGGTACCGGAGTTTGCCGGCTCCGCGGGCTGTTTCCCGGGTAGGTACGGACCTGCCCCGGCACATCCGGATGGCGTCGCCGATCACGCGTCACCCGCCGTGGACTGGTACTGGCCTGCCTACGAGTTCACCACGCCGTCGCACTGGAACCCCGGTGTCTACGTAGCCTTCTTCGTTGAATCCGGCAGCGACACCCCCTTGGTCACTGCCGAGACGGGTCGTCCGCCGGGGGATGTGCCCTACGACGTCGACGACCTCAAAGGCCACGGACGGGAGTTCTTCATCCTTCGGCCCTGCGTCCCGGGAGGCGCCAAGATTCTCTACAAGAAGTCCAGCTTCACTCGGCATGCCTACAACCGTTCCGACGGGCCGGGAATCGAGCGAGCGAGCAGCCTCTATGACAATGCCGTCTACGTGTCGGGCGACGGCGTTGAACCTCGTGGGCACAAGGTCAGCATGCACCGCCCCGGGGGCATCGACGACCTGGCCTACTGGGACGCTCCTTTCATCGCTTGGCTCGAACGCGCGGGCTATCAGGTGGAGTTCTGCACCGACCTCGACCTGCACTCCGATCCGGAGTTGCTCTCGTTCTATCGACTGTTGCTCAGCGTCGGCCACGACGAGTACTGGACCACCGAGATGCGCGTGAATGTGGAGACGTTCGTCGAGGCCGGCGGAAACGTGGCGTTCTTCAGCGCGAACACCTGTTGGTGGCGCGTACACGTCACGGACAGCGGTACTGCGCTCGTCGCCGACACCGACCACCGCGTGGGCGAGGTCTACCCGCATCAGCCCGCCACCGATCAGTGGTGGGCGCCGAAGCCGTCCGGGGCTGGGGTACCGGAGAACACGATGACCGGGGTCAGTTTCCGCAACGGTGGGATGTGGCCGGGGCAGTGGCCCGGTGACCGCCCCTGTCCCGGGTTCACCGTGCAGCACGCCGACCACTGGGTATACGAGGGCACCGGCCTGCGTGATAGTTCCGACGGCGGCATGGCGGACGTGCTCGGCGCGGGTCTGCCACTGATCGGATACGAGTGCGACGGGGCCGCCTTCCGCTACGTTGGGGACGGCGTGGCGCGGGCGACTGGCACCGATGGCACCCCAGAATCCTTCCTCATCTTGGGAATCGCGGTGCTGGAGCCCGTACATGAAGACCTCCACGACATACGTAAAGGTTACTGGAATTGCGCCTCCAGGGAGGTGGGCACCACCGGGCCGCGAGCGGCGACCATGGGCGTCTACACAAGAAACGGCACGGTCTTCACCGCGGCTACTACCGACTGGCCGGTGATCGTCGCGCGAGGGTGTGACGAAGGAGTTGACCGCGTCACCCGCAATGTCCTGGACCGGCTGAGCAGCTGAGCTCTTCAACCAGGTCGACGACCGATGGCAGATCGGTGACACGCCAGATCCCGTCGCGCAGCGGCGGCGAAACGTCCTCCCTGGCCCGTTCCGGCCGCCACCGGTGGGCTGCGCGCATTCCATCGCCCGCGGCCCCTCTACGTCGGGGATCCACATGTCACCGACGTAAAGCGCTTCCCCCGGCTGCAGGTCGCACTGGCGCAGCGTATGCTGGTAGATCCGCGGATCGGGTTTGCGCATCCCTGCTCGCGCCGAAGTCACCACAGTCGCGAACATTCCAGCAAGTCCCACCTGCTCGATGGCCTTGTCGAGATCCCAATACCAGTTGGAACAAACCGCGATGGTCACGTCGCGCCGTAGTAGCTCGAGCAGGGTGTCGACTACATCCTCGTACGGCTCCATGCTAATCGCCTTAGTTTCCCAGTCGAGGTCGTGCACCAGCGGATCGATTTGAGCTTCCGGCACCCCACAGGCGCGGGCTCGCGAGCGCAGCCGGTCCAACTCCCAGCGGTGGTAGGAATCTCGGCTTCGAGAGTGCGTTTTATGCACTTCGCCGTCAGCAGGTTCCGCTAGCCATCCGTCGCCCCAGCGGGTGGCGGCTTGGAGCAGGTTGTGGCGGGCGAACACCGTATGGTGCGGCGTTCCCCAGCTCGACAGCCGCGCGAGTGTGCCGTTGAAATCGAAGAGCACGCCACGGAGCATGGATGACCCGCTCAGAATCTCCCGCTACGGCGCGGGAAGTAGTCCTCCATGACGCCGTCGCGCTCGATATCGACCGTGGAGCAGTGCAAGCCACCGCCGAATGGACCGACTGCCCGGAACGGCACCGAGACCACGTCGAACCCGAGCCCGTCGAGTTGCTCGGCCAACAGCACCTCCCGCTCCTCGACACAAATGGTGCGGGTGTCGAGGTTGAGCATGTTGACCGCAAGCCAGGGGCTGCAGAAGGAAAGCCTGGGCAGATGCTCCCAGCTGGCTGGCTGAACCGCCTCGACGACCTGCCAATCATTGAGCGCGAAGTGCTTCATTAATTCCGCATCTGCGAGCCGTTCGCCGCAATGAAGCACCAAACCGGGGCGCAGTGGTACCCATGTGGAGTCGATATGCAGCGGATGAGTATTGGTGGAGATGACCTCATGCACCCGGTGGTCGGAAAAATGACGTCGGAGCCATTCGCATCCTTGCCTGTTGGTGACCATCGACAACTGGACGAACAGATCCTTGCCGAACCGGGCGACATCCGCTGCGTCGAAAAGTGGTTCGGCCTCGGTGAGCACCAGATCGTGTGCGGCTACCCTGGCAAGTTGTTCTTCGGTGCTTAAATTGTTGTACACGTCCCAGAATTCCGGTACGTAAGAGGCATCGGTCAGTCGTGGTTTCGGCGCCGCTTCCCACCGCATAGCGGGATCGGATGCGAACAGCGATTGAAGAACCGGACGGTAGCAAAGGTATTCGAACCAACGACTCCGATAGCACATCGTGGCTTCGAGGATCTCGGTGCCGACAGTGAGAAGCACGTCTCGTGGCGGCATGCAACCGAACATCGAGTCGTGCCGCCAATCCGGCGTCATCACGGGCTGACTGAAGTCAACAGGCGTGGGTCGGTCGACTCGGATGCCCCTGCGCCGGAGAATGTCCGCGAAGTTGTCCAGCTGCTCGTTCGCCGCAGCGGTCATGTCCTCAGGCATCGGTCCATAGCTCCCCAGCGGGAAGCCGTCGTCGGGAAAGTCGCGTTGCACAGCCGGCTCGGAGGCCTGGACCATCGTCCCGGTCGCTCGCCCGACAATGGTGTGGCGGAGCGGATCCCACCCATTCCACGAGTTGACCCGTACGGCCTGCTCGATCGCTGACACTCGATACCTGTCCTTTCCGGGCCTTAAAACGTTCTGCTCGGTTATTGCTCAGATGAAGAGGTCGCGATCACTTTCCAGGAGTGGTCGACCTTGCCCGGCCGCAATCTTGTGAAGTTCGAGG
>JAXDMF010000379.1:0-3647 GCA_034666205.1 Gemmatimonadales bacterium | reverse complement strand
TCGCCTCGCGAATGGCACGCAGAATCTCCAGATCGCGATCAGTTCCCAGCTTTATCTTCAGGATGGGGAACTGCTCGGCCTCCCGTACCTTGGCCTTGATGCGCTCCGGAGTATCCAGGCCGAGGGTGAAGGTGGACTTCGGCGCCTTGCAGGGATCGAGTCCCCAGAGCCGATAGACCGGAACGCCGAGCCGCTTGCCCACGAGGTCATGGAGCGCCGCGGAGAGCGCCGCCCGGGCAGCCGCGTTTCCCCGGAGCATCGTTTCCCAGCGTCGCTCGGCATCTTCCAGATTGAATGGATCGTCGGGCAGGGCCGAGCCATACAGCTTGAGCGCCGCGGCCACGCTGTCGGCCGTCTCGCCATAAAACTTGCTGGGCGCGGCTTCGCCCCATCCCTCATGCCCGTCCTGGTCGGTGAGGCGGACCCACGCGGTGCGGTAGTCGCTCTGTCCGCCGCGGGCGATGATAAAGGGATGCTTGGTGCGGAGCTCGAGAAACTCGACATCCATCCGCAAGGCGTGGGGCACGGCGTCCTCGGATTGAAGAGTGAATCGGCGCGGAGCCGGCTGGATTATAGGGCGCTAACCCGACCGGGGACAGTCCGCATCAGGCCAACCCGCGCAGATGAGCGGCGACCCCTGCTGCAAGACGCTCAGGTATGTAGCCTCCCTCCAGCAGCCCCACGATCGGCACCGCCGGCAATCGGTCGCGCAGCCGCGTGGTCAGATCGGTGTAATGCTCAGGCTCGAGCGTAAAACCTCCGAGCGGATCGCCGGACATCGCATCAAACCCAGCCGACACGAGCACCAGGGCGGGCGACCAATCGGTCGTCGCCGCAACGACGGCAGACCACAAGTCTCCGACGTACAGCGCCGGAGGCTTACCCGGTCCGCGAGGCACGTTGAAGATGTTGCCGACGCCTCTTTCCTCGGCGGCGCCGGTACCGGGGTACCAGGGATGCTGGTGCAGTGAGACGTAGCGGATAGTGGGATCGGTCTCAACCAGGGCTTGGGTGCCGTTGCCATGGTGCACATCCCAATCGATGATCAGCACCCGCTCGCGGCCGGCGCGTTGAGCATGGCGGGCGGCAACGACCACGTTATTCACCAGACAGAAGCCCATCCCCCGAGCCGAGAGGGCGTGGTGACCGGGTGGCCGCACTGCGGCAAAGGCATGCGCACCATTTTCGAGTGCGTGATCTACGGCGGCTACCACGGCGCCCGTCGCGCCGAGTACGGCGGCCCAGCTGTCCCGGCTCAGGATGGTATCGAGAAAGAGCGCGCCACCGCCCCGGGCGCTCATCGCCTCCAGGCTCGCCAGATACGCCTGCGGGTGCACGGCCAGCAGTGGGTCGAGCCCGGCGGGCTCTGCTTCCTGGACTGCGGCGCTCTGGTCCTTGCGCAGCCGCTCGAGGACTGCGCGCAACCTGGCAGGGCTCTCGGGGTGGTCGGGGCCGGGATTGTGCTTCAGGCAGTTGGGATGGGTGAAGACCGTGACCGGCATGGGGTCTCACCTCTCACGCAAAGACCGCTGCATCTCCCGCGCCTCGTCACTCAGAGCACGACGGGCTGCAGTGATGTCTGCCAGCCGCCGCCGGTACCAGCGCCAGGACAGCAACACCAGGAGAGCCGAGAGAAAGAAAACTGCGCCCACTAGCACCAGCATCACCCGCCCACTCCAGGCGCCGAAGCCGAGGAGCGCTGCTCCGTCGAAGGCAAGTACTGCTGCCGCCACGATCGTGAGAGTGCGCGATGCAGTCGGCGACACCGTCGAGCCGCTAGCGGACCGGACGGCGGCGGCGCGCCAGAACGATCAGCGCTCCGTTCGGCACCAAACCGGCGTTCGCGAGCGATACCGATTCATCGGACACCTCGGCCCCGCGAAACTTGAGGACGTAATCGGAAGGATCCCCTCTCACTCGAGTGAGCTCGAGCGCCTGCCGCTTGACCTCCGAGACGGGAAGCTCATCGGGAAGCTCGAGGAAGACCTCATCCCACACGTCCTCGACCATGACTCGCAGGGGCAAAACGGTCACGCGACGTGCTCGGATGGCAAGGGTAGTGTGGAGAGAAAGCGGTCCACTACCTGATCGAAGAACAGGGTGGAGACCCGGATTCGGGTGCCGGCCGGGGTGGCCCAAATGGCGAACGCGATCTCCTCCCCACCCTGCCCCCGCAAGGTGAGATAGCCCGGCCCTTCCCGCTCCGGGTAGGCCGCGTTCAAGGGAACCCGCTCCGCAAAGAAGTGCTTGGCCCGGCGCAGAATCTCGGGGCCGGCCATCGTGGTGACCACCTCGTAGACCATGAGTGCTCAGCGCCTTGCAGAAGTTATGGGTAACCGCAGGATGGTGATCCCGGTCGGCTGTCCCGGGACGGAAATGCTCGCCACCAGCTTCTTCGCCGCCAGGTCGATCACGTCCACCGCCCCAGGGTCGGTGCCGATCGACTCGCTCGAGATGTAGGCCAAGCGGTTGTCCGGTGAGTACGCCACGCCGTGTACGATCTTCTTGCTGGTCGGGATGCGGGCGATCTCCGTGAGCCGGACCGCGTCGATCAAGCTGATACTCTGGTCCTTCTTGTTGGTGACAATCACCAGCTTCCCGTCCGGTGACGGCTCCACGTTGTAGGCCCCCTTGCCGACCGGGATTTCCTTGACCTTGGTCAGCGTGGCAGCATCCCAGACCTGAAGGCTGTTGCCGTAATTGCAGGCGACATAGAGCCGTGTGTCGTCGGGCGAAACCGACACGAAGGTGGGCGAGCATTCATTCGTGGACGCCGCTGCCACCATGGCGTGGCCTTCGCCCGTCTTGGCCCGCCGGGAGATCCCGAATGTTGCCACGTCGAGCTGGAGAATCTCGTCGCTGTGCATGCAGGAGATGTAGACCCGGGTCCCGGCGTGGTTCACTTTCACACCGTGCGGCATATCGCACGCCGGGATGTCGGTAATCTTGGTCATTGTGGGAGTGTGCACCACCGAGACCACGTTGACCCTGGGGTGATCGCCGTGAAAGTCGGAGTTGGCCACGAAGGCGAACTGCCCGTCCGGGGTTATCGTGATGGTGGTGGGAAAGAGCTCGACCTGAGCGCGGCCCAGCAGCGAATCCCCCTCATAATTCAGCTTCCAGAGCGAGCCATACGGAGTGCCGTGAGCAATGGTCACGTAGTAGCTCTTCGCATCGGGCGCCACGGTAATGTTGTGGGGCCCGTCGATATCCGACGGCATGAGGCCGACCGGCACCACGCGGTCCACAGTCAGGCCGGTTCCGTTGGGCTTGAGCCAGGTTACGATGTCGCCGGATTCGCTCACCACGCCGACCCGGTAGCCGGCGTCGCCGCTCTGCGCCTGAGCGGCGCTGGCCAGGAGACATCCGAGTACAGCTAAACGACCTACCATAGGCTCAGATCCTCTCCCCTGGTCACGATCACGGCGGAAGATACCCGCCTAAGAGGTTACTCGCACTGTGCCCTGAAATACTCCGGCTTGGCCGAAAAGATCGCGAATGCCGGGCTCTCTCCGGAGGACCAGGACGAGATCGCCCTCCGGCGGATCTGCCACGCCCTCGATAGTCAGGAAGCAGGGGAGCTCCGCCCCCTCCGGGGTGACGGCTCGGTAGCTCTGTCCCCGCCAGGAGAAGGTCACCGAGGCAGG
>JAXDMF010000378.1:0-3042 GCA_034666205.1 Gemmatimonadales bacterium | reverse complement strand
GAAACCACGATGGAGCTCACCTACCTTGCGCAGCTCGGCTCCTGGCTGAGTGTGCAGCCCGACCTCCAATACGTAATCCATCCCGGGGGCACGCGGTCCACGCGGAATGCGGTGGTACTGGGGCTGCGTGTCGCGGTATCGCGTTGATCCCGTGGACCACGGCCCCAGGAGCTGCCGCAACCGCCTCAGGCGCTCTTAGACGGGGTGGAACGAAAGCTTCTGCCCGCCGACCGATGCTTCGTACATGAGCCCGCCCTGCGCCATGGTGACGATGGCGACCCCGCTGCGATAGGCGATATCGGCCGATGCTCGCTCGGTCAGCGCGACGGCCGACGCCTGCGCGTCGAGCTTGAGTTTACCCCGCTTGAAGTTCTCCAGCGCTGCATTGTCCTTGAGGAAGATCACTTCGCTGTAGGCCTGGCCGCCCGCCTGTAAGCCGATCGTCAGCTGAGTGAGCGTGGAGTTTCCGATCAGGTGGCCGTGCTGGTACACGTATCCCTTGCCTCTGGCACCACCGATACCGAGGCCGCCCTTGGCCACAGTCGGAAAGACGACATAGCCGGCGGACTGGTCGAATACTTTGGCTAGCCCCGGGTCTTTTGCCTTGAATTTCGCGATGACGGCCGCGGCGTCAGACTCATCCTTCGCCAAGGAGACACCTACCGGGTATTCCGCAGACGCGGGCATGGTCAGGATGAGGGCAAGAGCCAAGCTGCCTACGGTGGGTCGAATGATGGACATTGGTCACTCCAGGTACATCGCAGAACGGCTGTGCCGTTCTCGTTCCACGTGGTTCGGCCACGCGCCGTCCGCACGAGTGCATGCTGGCAATAGGAAAGTGGGATCACGCGTGAACATGGACTATTCCCGCGTCGGGGAGTCTTTCGACTCCCCGATCAGGGAGCGCGGCGAGGAAGCTGAGCGAGCGACTGCCGCCGGGTCAGGGCGAAGACTATGAGAAAAACCGCCTCGGCTACCAGGGAGGCGACCCCGAGTGGCTCGAACCAGGCATCGGGCTCGGCCGGTAGACCTGGCAGGCCGACGGTGCGACTGAGCACGTACCCCAGAAATGCCCCGCCAGCCACGAGCGCACCCAGCAGCCATCCCCAATAGGCGCGATCGCGGTACACACCGATCGCGGCCACCAGCGCACCAAAGCCGTTGGCGACAAAGAGCAGTCCCTTGTAGGTGGCCTCGCCGAACGAATCGCGGGCCGTTGCGAGATGAATGAGACCAGTAGCGACGATCGCAACCACTGCGACAATCCTGAGGCTATGGGTCGAGCTCGTCATCCTAATGCCCGCCTTTCGGTTCAGAGTGTGGCGGTTGACCTGGTGTCGGCGAACGCGTTGCTGTCGCGCGTCTCACATTTTCCCACAAGACGATGGCGAGCAGCCCAAAGAGCACGGGCCCCCGCCACCCATCGCGGAGCCGGAGCACCGGGAACGCGAACGCCGCGATCAGGAGGCAGCCGAGGATGCCGAGCGTCAAGCTCGCATCCTCGACGAACAGTCCCCACAGCTCACGCAAGGCCGTCGCCGCCGCGCTCACGGATGCCCTCCTTGCTGGATTATCAATGGATCGGAAGTCGACCGCCGGATGGCCGCAACGGCGAGCAGCGCGATCATCGTGAAGCCCCCGATCAGGCCCAAAAGCGCGAGATCCTCACCGGGCCATGGGTACCGCAGCCCCTCGCCGACCCAGAAGACTCCGAATGCGGAGAGCAGAACGCCCACGGAGAACTTGAGCGTGTTCTCTGGTACGCGCGCGAGTGGCCGGCGCAGTGCGACGCCGGCGAGAATGACGAGCGAGCCGGCCAGTGCCGCCCCGACTGCGGCCGGGGCCAGTAGTCCGCCTGCGCCCGTGGCGATCACGATGAAGATGACCTCGAGACCCTCCAGGGTCACCGCCTTGAAGGAGGTCGCCAGCGCGACACGATCCAACCGTACGTGCCGGGGGGGCGTCCCACTACCATCCCGCACCAGTGCTGCTGTTTCCTTGGCATAGATCGCGGCCTCGTCGTGGAGGCCGATCACGCCGCCGGCGCGGAGGATCGCCTTTCGGAGCCAGCGCATGCCGAAGAGGAGTAGCAGGACCCCGACCGTGAGCTGCAAGACCGTAAGAGGGATTCGCTGCAAGGCTGGCCCCAGCGCCAGGGTGAGCCCGGTCAGGAACAGCGCTCCGGCGCCGGCGCCGATGAGGGCCGACCGCCATCCCCGGGTCGTTCCCACCGCAAGCACGATCGTCAGCGCCTCCACGAACTCCACGAGCGACGCGAGGAAGGCGGCGAGGATGACGGTGCCAACGTGTGCCCAGCTCATTGCATACCTCAGAACGTCAGTTCGATGCGGTCCACGTTCTCGAGTAGCGATTGGGCCAGGCTCGTGGCCTGGTTCCGGCCCCGCGAGGCGACCGCGCGTTGAAGCTGCGCGATCTCCGCCGTGACCCGCCGGTCGAGAGCGGGGTCGCGAGCCCGAACATGGACCTGAACCGTAGCATAGCTTCGCCCCAGCTCCGCAGTGGCCTTGGCCGCGGCACCCCAGCGTTCTTGCTGGGCAGCATAGAGTGCGTCACGGCCCGCGACATCCATCAAGCTGACGTCGACGGGCACCTTCGTCGGATAGTCGGCCATGATGCCGGCGACGACCCGACTGACGCGGTTCCCGGCTGTGAGCGCACCGGCCCGGCTCCGGCGGGTGATCGCCGCGTCCAGGGAGTCGAGAGCATTCCCGTAGGCAGATCGCTTCGTCTCATCAACCCCGACCGAAGCGAGGTTCTCACCCACGACCCTCAACTCGCGGAATTTCGCTTCTGCCGCCGGCCAGGCATTCTGGTCCAGATAGGTCTGTACGTCCTCGGCCAGCGCCTCTGCCTGCTCCACCGGGGGCGGCAGCACGCCGGCGGCTGGGGTTGCCGGGGGTGCAGAGTCGGTGGCCACTGAGGGTGATGCGGGCGCGGTCTGTCCCCCGTGATTGCCCTTACACCCCACCCCGCCCGCGGCAAGGACCGTGGCCCAGACAGCAGCGTTGATGATCGAGGTCG
>JAXDMF010000377.1:0-21806 GCA_034666205.1 Gemmatimonadales bacterium | reverse complement strand
CGCGAATCTTGTAAGACTGATCATGAACACCTTTATGCCGGGCGGCAGGCGGTGCGATGGAGCCGCACCGCCGCGCGCCAAGTGCTACCAGCCGACACTGACGCTGAAGAAGTTGGTGCTCCCGAGTACGCCGAGGTACTTCCAGGCATAGTCGAGACCGAGGTTGAAGTTGCCACTGCCGTAATTCAGCCCGCCACCCAACGCGAGACCCTGAAGCTTCTCCTCGTCCCGCAATGCTGTGCTGTTGGGGTCGGCCGGGCCCAGGTTGTTCGCGGCAGTGTAGCTGTAGCTGCCCCGAGCGGCGAAGCCGAAGTTGGAGCCGCCCAGCCGCTGGGTCATCCACTCGCCACCGGCGGAGAAGCCGGCCCCGTTGTTGTTGGGCTGGTTGAAGTCCGAGATGACCGTCAGGCGATTGTTATCCCCAGTGATGAGATCGTACGCCAGGCCGACCCGGAAGATCGTGGGTAGGTTGTACCCGGTTGTCCGGAACTGCGACGGCTGCGGGTTCGAGGGCACGTTCGGCTCGCCCGGGATCGGATCCCGGGGCGTGTCCGCCTCGAGGGCCTGGCCACTGTAGGACAGGTTCGTCCCCAGGTTGGCGACCACGAACGAGAACCGCACCGGGTGGCCGCTGAGCGACGCGTGGAAGCTGGTGCCGAAGTCCACGGCAAAGGCCTGTCCCGATGCCTGGCCCAGGTTGTCGAAGACCCCCTTTGCGGTTACCCCCGCCGAGAACCGATCGGAGAAGTTCTGGGAGAAGGTGAGGCCTGCGAAGGTCTCGCTGACCGAGTACACCGACCCGGTGCCGTCGGGTTGCTCGACCGTGTAGACCTGCTGGTCCTTGAAGCCGTAGGTGCCGATCTGGAGACCGATGGCCCTGGAGCCACCGGAGAACGGAAACGCAATACCGCCCCAGCTATAGCGGGTACTGGCCACATAGTCGTACGTGCCGATCATCGCCCCCGGCCGAGCCATCAACGCGATGCCGGCCGGGTTGTAGTACAGCGCGCTCACGTCGGTCGCGATGGAGGAGAAGGCTCCCCCGAGCGCGGTGCCGCGAGCACCGGCACCCATGAGCAGGAACTCTGCCGATGTGGTGCCGTAGGCGGTGTTGTCCTGGTTGGTGCCTGCCTGTCCCGACGCGGCCGCGGGAAGCCCGCTCAGGAGGGCCGCCATCAGGGCCAGGTTTCGTGCAGATGTGTGACTCATAAGCTTCCCATCTCCTGGATGCGGGGAGCCGGCAGGGTGCCGGCCCCCTCCCGTTGGCTGCTACTGAGCGAAGTTGACCACCGTGAAGCGGCCCACCCGACGGGCGTTGCCGGCTTCGATATGATAGAAGTACACCCCGCTTGCCACGATCTGGTTGTTACGGTTACGCACGTTCCAATCCTCGGCCCCGCCGAACTGGGTCGAGTGGTGCTCGAAGAGGCTGACTAGCACGCCGCTCGAGGAATAAATACGGACGATGCAGTCAGCCGGCAGGTTTACGAACTTGATGATTTTCGTGTCCGTGGTCTGCTCGAACTGACTGGTGACGTAGTAGGGATCCGGCACCGTATGGACCCGGGTCAGATCATTGGAGGTGGCGGCCACCAGCGCGTTGGTGGCGTTGAAGGTGAGGTTCACCTTGGCGCCCAGCGCGGTGAAGCTCCGGGGCGATGTGGTGAAACTGTACGTCCCGAGCGATCCGCCCACCCCATTCCCGCCGTTCACGTGACCGATGTAGTTCCGCATGGTCCAGACGGTGCCGGATGCGGGGACCGCACCTCCCGGCGCCAGCTCGAACATGAAGATGTCGCCGGCCAGGTACATCGAGAATCCGGGGTTCGGACGAGCCGCCGCCACGGCGATATCGGCCGGGCCGCCTCCCGAGATGACGACCGACCCCGGCACTGCCGTATTGCTCAACGTGTAGACGGTACCCGGCGTGCAGCCCAGGGCCTGATCGGGCTGCCGGGTGGCATCGCTGAGGGGGAAGACACAGCCGTAGTCCACCACGCTGAGGTCGGCCGGACGAGCATCCCCCGAGCCGGCACCCGTCGTGTTGGACTGATTGAGGAAGCCCCAGCCGCCGCCCAGACTGTCGGCCATGAACGGAACCGCGACGTTATGGGTCAGGTCGATCACGGAATCGACCAGCCCGCCCGTCCCCCAGTACACGTTGAAGTCCGCCGCCCGGGTGGCGCTGCCGAGCATGGCCTCCACCGTCCGGAAGGCGCCGCTTGTCTGGTTGTAGGCCTGGGGATGCTGAATGGTGAGCACGCCCGGCAGCTCGCCGGCGTTGTTGTTGTCGGTGGCGTCGCCGCTGCCGGCCACGTTCCCGAAATTCGGATCGGCCTTGGTCTCGTTCGCCCCGGAGAACCAGCGGGGCCCATTGTACTCGCAGTTCCCGCCGAAGATGTCGTCGATCCAGCACCCGCGACCGTAGCCGACCGCGGACTGATAGCCGACGAGACCCTGGGTGACCTGTCCGTTCTGCACGAAGCCGGCCGGGACGCCGAACTTCGCCGACAGGGTGGGATCGGCGGTGGCGGCCTGCACCGGACCGCTCAGGGTCTCTACGTTGGAATCATCCAGTGGCTGCGCGATGGCGAGGGTGACGGTATCCAGCACCCCCGAGGCCGAACTGGTCTCGTAGGTGTAAGTCGCCGGGATCCCATTGCGGGCGTCGCCCATCCCGAGACCCAGCAGCGTGGCGCTGAAGGACCCGGTGCCGGTGAAGATGGTCTGGGCAAACGCGCCCGCGAACCCCAGCGTGATGTTGTCGGCCGGTAGCTGCTTGCCGCTAAACCGGCCGGTGGCTGGGTCGATGGTCGGTGCCACCGCACCCTGGCTGACGTTCACCCCGCGTCCCTCCACCGACTGGGTGAGGGTGGCCGCGCTCTGGAAGTTGCCGGCCGACGCCTGCGGGATGACCGGCTTGGTGTTGCGCGGCGATTCGATGGTGGACGGGCCCGATTGGAACGAATTGACGTCGAACGCCGTCACCGAATAGAAGTACCGCAAGTTGCTGCGGACGCTGGTATCGAGGAACGTGAAGGGCACCCCGTTATCCGACAGCTCGGGGGTGTGGCCTGAGGCCGAGCCGGTGAAGGCGGTGTCCGCCTTCAGGACGAGGGCATCGCCAGTGGCCAGCTTGGTCCGCTCGCCCCGTTTCACCTGGACGATGGGCCCAACCAGGGGAATGTCGATGCTCACCGTGGGCGCCACGCCCGGCACGATGCTATCGAACGGCACCGCGCAGGTGCTGTCAATCCCGAGCTCCGGCGCGCAGAAACCGGTCGGGTTCACTTGACCGTTGAAGTCGGTGATGAACGTCCCGGTGTAGTCGAACTGCGCAATCAGGGCGAGCTCGTTCGGGGAATCCACCCGGCCCCGATAGACCCGGTAGCCCTCGACGTCGAACTGCCGGTAGTTCGGGTCGTAGAGTGGATTGGGGCCCGGCACTCCGGTCACCGGGTCGGTGATGACCGGCGCGTTCGCGACCTCGAAGAACGGATCGCCCGTGGTCTCGGTAGGCGACGGCTGCCAGAGCACCGTTACCTGGTTATTCCCGGGAATCAGGAAGAAGTTGGGCGCCTCCGGCGCGAACGGAAGCAGGAATTTGAAGTTGAACACCTGCTGGGCCACCAGAGCTTTATCGAGCAGCGACCCCGTGACCGGTGCCGCGAACTCGCCCTGATCGGGTTTGCCGTTTCCGTCGACATCGGACGTAAACCCCCGGAAGCCCGCAACCGAGTCTACCGGGTTGGCATTGTCCGCCGTCGCCAGGTTGCTGAGCCGGGTCGGATCGCCGGGAGTGAGATCGCAGGTGCCCGGGCCAACGCAAGACCCGGTGATCACCGGTCCGGCAAAGATGTAGGCCACCGCGATGGTGCCGAACTGCCCAGGCGCCAGTGTCAGCGGGCCGGATGACTGGAAGAACCGCATGTCGTCGGGCGCGGTGTTGTTGACGAAGCAGATCTTGGTCACCTGCGGGTTCCCGGTGTTGCAGGGAGCGTCACCAGCAGCAGGATTGATGTTGTTGGAGATGTAGCGGAACAGCTGGGTGGTGTTCTGGGCGTCGTCGAATGCGCCGCCGTTGATCGTGTTGCTGAACAGCGTGAGCCCCACCTCTGCCCCGGCCACGACCGGACTCTTGAGATACTTCACCCCGACGAAGCCCGAGCCGGCAAAGAGCGGCGGGCTGAAGATGGTCGGGTCAAAGGTCCAGCCGGATGCGGGCGCGAATTGGTGCTGATATACGTAGCCAAGTGCGAACGGCACGTTGACGGAGGAGAAGTTCGCCCCGGCCTCGGCCACGTCCATGTCGGCCGAGAACGCTGCGAACAGGTTGTCGATGGTGTAGCCGCCATCCGGAATCTGGATGCCGAAGGCCGCCTCGTTGCGGTCCTGGAAGACGACGCCCTGGCGAGCCAGAATCTCCGCCATACCCGGGCGCACCCCTGCGGCGGCGTACACCGCCGGGTCCCGGGCCGTCACGTTATAGAAGGTGTAGAGGAAGTAGAGGATGTCCTCGTTCCCCTTGGGGAAGTTCCACCCCATGCCGCGCTGCTCGACCAGAATACCGAGCGGGTGGGGGCGGCCGGCCGTCAGCGCTGGGTTGCCGTCCCAGGAGAGCCACCACACGTCGCCCTGAGAGGCCGCGGTCCGGCCTTGCAGCAAGGGAAAGAACAGGTCCGCATTGGTGTCGCCGAAGGGGACCTTCGCCGCTTTGCAGACATCGTTACAGGTAGCCGTTGTATCGGCGACGAACGCGGCATCATCCGGGTTGGTGCTGTTGTAGATCGGCTCGACCTGTTCGCCGTGCTGGGTGGTGCCCTTCGGGTCGAAGAAGAAGGCCCCGGTAGTGTCGCCCGCCCATTCCGGATTTGCGTCGACGCCGATGATCCCCGCGATCTGGAGGCCGGAGTTGAAGACGTACTGGTCCGCGGTGCCCTTGGGCCAGAACCCGCCACCGATGACAGAGGAGTTGGTCGAGTCTTTGCATACCTCCCCGTCGCCCGCGAGCCCGCAGTAAATTCGGTTGATCGTGACGGCCCCGAGCGACCGGGCAAACAGCCGAAAGCCACGCGACTTGGCGCCGGGCTTCGGCTTCACGGCCGCGGTGGCGGCCGCCGTCGCGGTGGACGGCGCCACTGCCGCTACCGCCAGAGCGAAGAGGCCCGTGAACAGCAGGTTTCTCTTACGCAAGAAGGAGTGCATTGCGTCCTCTCTCAGGTGAAAAATGGCGAGGGCGTGCCGGTCCGACGGAGCCGCGTGGCCCCGTCAGGCCGGCGCACCTTGCGGCCTAGAAGTTCACTTCGACCCCCAGCCGCATGCGGCGTGGGGCGCTGGTAAAGTTGTGAATACCCCGCACGGTGTAATACAAGGCATCTGAGGCCCGGCGCTGCTCGGCGAGATCGAAGACGTGATCGCCATTGCCGAACCGCTCTTCCGTCCGGATGAGAGCGACGCAATTCGGGGCCGCAGGCTCGCCGCCCTGGTTGACCCAGCCACCGCACCCGGTCCGCGGATCGGCAGCGCCACCGAAGCTGAGGTCGATAGTGCCGTCGGTGTTCAACACGCCGGACTGCGCCGCCTCCTTGGAGTAATCGGCGCTGTCCGCCGCGAAGTTCTTCTGTTCCTCCTTGGCATTGGCCACGTCATTGGTGTTGGCGAAGACCTGGATCACGTTCTTGAAGTTCAGGACGTTCCGGGCCTCGACGTACCCCGTCAGGTCGAGCCCACCGATCCCGAATCCCTTGGTGAGCCGCAGGTCGAGCTGCTTGAAGACGGGTAGACGCGAGCTGTTGAGTGGATCGGGGAAGAACGCATCGCAGTTGTCGCCCGAGACGACGGTCTCGTCTGCGTCCGAGGCGCAGCGGGTGTACGGCGTGCCGCTGGTGTACCGGAACGTGGCGAACAGGCCGGCGTTCTCCAGGATCGAGCCGACGATGGAGCCCTGCTGCCAGTCGTTCGGGAAGTTGAGTGCCGCCGCGAGGGCAAGGTTGTGCGGACGGCTGAAGTCGGTCGGCAGGATCGCCTGCGGCGGCGGCTGGTTGCCACCGGAGACCTGGTTCAGGACCCGGGAGCCGAAGTCGAGATAGGTATTCGGATCCGAGCCGGTGTTCTTGGCCTGCTGGAAGGTGTAGGCCAGCGTTCCATTGAACAGGTTGCCGAAACGACGGTCGAGCCGGACGTCCACCCCGCGGGTATTGCCGAAGTCCGCGTTGGTGATGATCCGGATATTCTGGTTGTTGCCTTGGAGCGGGTCGAAGCGCGAGACCAGCCGGCCGGCGGCGTTGGAGAGGTTGTCCTTGTTGTAGGCAGCGACGTCGAGCACCATGTCGTCGCTGAACGCATGCCGCACGCCGAACTCGAAGGTGATGGTTTTGCCGAAGTCGAGATCGGACCCGTAGAAGTTGTTGGTGTTGGTCGTGGCAATGTCAGTGTTGATGCCCTGGAGGATGACCCCAAAGTCGGGTGCCTGCACCTGGTGGGCGTAGGACAGCCGGAAGTTGGTCCGGTCGGTGACCGGGAACGAGACCTGGATGTGCGGGCTGATGTAATTGTGGCTCTTGTCCTTGGGGAAGAGCGAGTCACTGGTGAAGAACGCATTCGGGTCGGCCGGATTGAACGCCGGATTGGTCGAGATCCGGGGGAAATCCGCCCAGCGGCGGGCCCGGGTGTCGTAGAAGTCGTACCGCAGACCGCCGACGACGACCACGTCGCCCAGGTCCAGGCGATCTTCCGCGAACAGGTTGTACCGGATCGGCTTCTCGCGGTAATAGTCCGAGAACGCCTGGTTCTCCAGCTGCGAGGAGTAGCTGTCCAGCTTGTACTTGGTAAACTCGCCGCCCAGCTTCAAGCGGTTGTAGCGATCCACCTGCCAGTCGAGATTGGCCTTCCCGATCATCCGGTTCTCCCGATACAGGATCAGCCGGTTGGAATAGCGCTCGCTTCCGGCCGGTCCACCCGACTCGGGGAACAGCACCGACGCGATCTCGTCGCGGTTGTACAATCCGTACGCGTTGTTGCGCCATTGGTCCACGATGGCGTACTGTGCCGGATTCTCCAGGTCGTACGGCGAGCGCCGGCTGCCCAGCGTGTTGGTCCGGAAGTTCTGCAGCAGCTGGTCGTCGATGGGGAAGTTGTCGAAGTTGAACAGGAAATCCATCGGCCCGATCAGGAACCCGCCGAACGGGCTCCGGGTGCTCAGCTCGGTCGAGCGGGTCATGGGGCCGTTGATGGTGCGGTCCTGCTGATAGGACAGGTAGGTCTCCAGAGCCAGCGCCCGTTCAGTGGAGCGGCTGAGGTTCTGGGTCCAGTTCAGGGTGAATACCCGGCTCCAGTTCCGGAATGCCGGCAGATTCTGCGGGTTGTACAGCGACCCGTAGGTCAGGAACCGCCCTGGGGTGTCCAGATTTTCCCGGAACGTCCGCCCCTGGTTCTGACTGGTCATCGCCGAGAAGGCGACGCGCGAGCCGGTCCCGAAGGAGTAGTTCAACTTGCCCTGCAGTTGGTACTCGGAGCGGGCGGACGACGGCACCCGGATGCCCCGGCAACTCACCCCGTAGTTGCTGGCGATGCCGGGGTCGGTGCTGCCGGCGTTATCGGCGCACTCGCCGCGATAAATCGCGTAGTTGTATACGTCGACCTTCGTGGTGTCCGCGGTGGGATCGTTCAGCGCGCTCGGCACCGAGACCGTGGTGTCGATGCCCGCTTGCACATAGAGCGGGAATTGCTGGCTATTGAACCCGCTCTCGACCGACTGCTGGCCTTGCAACGCTCCCGAGAGGAAGAAGGTGAAGTTCCGCGTGATCGGCCCGCCGAAGGACCCGGTGACCCGGTTGAGGCCGAGGCTGTGGTTGGCGCCGAACGGCTCGTCCGTCTCGTAGTTGACCGTGCCGGTATAGGTGCTACCGCCGGTCTTGGTCTGGACCGAGATCACGCCCGACTGGGCGTTGCCGAATTCTGCCGAAGAGGAACCGGTGGTGACCGACGCCTCTTCCAGAGCGGTGGGCGACAAGGCAATCTCGGTTCCCGCGGAGCCGACGCGCGAGTCGCCCCGATAGCCGGCAGTGACCGGAACGCCGTCGATGTAGGTGACCGCTTCCTGGGTGCGGCCGCCGCGAATGGACAAGGTGTTGCCATTCGGCGTCGCCGCCACCACACCCGGCTGGAGAATCAGCACGCTGTTCAACCGGTCCACCGGCAGCTTGCTGGTGAACTCGCCGTCGATCCGCTGCTTCGAGGTGACCTCGTCTCGCGGGACCAGCGGCTGCGTCTGGGTGACGACGGTGATCTCCTGGATCTGGACCGCCGTCTGCTCGAGCTGGATGTCGACCGTGATGGTCTGACCCGCGAGCACCTTCACGCCGTCGACCTGGGTCGACTTGTAGCCGATAAAGGCCGCCCGGATGTTATACGTGCCGGCGGGTACGTTGTTGATGAAGTAGTAGCCCTGGGGATTCGTGAGCGCGTTGAACGCGGTGCCCACGATAAATACCTGCGCGTTGGCGATGGGCGCGCCCGCTTGGTCGCGCACCCTGCCTTCGATCTTACCAGTCGAGCCCTGCGCGAGGAGCGACCCTGCGCCCCAGGCGAGAGCGACTGCCGCGAACGCGAGCACTCGCGCGGCGCGTGCGAAGGCGCTGACACAGCTTTGCTTCATGGAAACGTCCTCCAAAGGCGTGGACCTGCGATTACTGCCAGCTTGGAGCGGGAGGAGCACACACCTCCCCTTGTCGGCCCAGAGGGCCTACCTCGGGATGTGACTGCGTGGAGTGACAGCCTGCATTTTGTGAATGGGGACAGCGTAATAACAACATGCGTGAGACGCGATTGCGCCGACCGCGGCCCGGTCGGAGGCCTAATATGAAGTGGCAAAAATCGCGTGTCAAGGAAAAGTCACGGCCACATGTCCACCCAGGGCCCCGGATGTAACTCTCTGAAACCCAAAAAGTTGCCCGTTGAAACGCCACCGGCCTCGACCGGCCGTCGTACAGTATGAGCTGCACCTGCGTGGCGTGAAATTCGGCTGGATCAAATGTGTTTCCCGACTGACCGTCAATGCCGTGTCGCGGCCTCGTAACCGGCAATGAGACCGCGATGTTAATGCGGAAAAGGAAAGTTGGTAAGGGGGTAGTCGCCAGTCGACTGGCGACTACCCCGTAATCAAATCCAGCTGCGGCTCTCGGGGCGTCACCTCGGGTCCCGACTCGGCCCAGTAGACATTCACCTCGCTCCGGATGCCGAACGCACCCGGCAGGTAGATCCCCGGCTCGACCGAGAAGCCGATGCCCGGAATGAGCTGCCGGTCGTCGTGGGTCTCGTAATCATCGATGTGGGGTCCCGACCCGTGCAGGTCGCGGTCGATCGAGTGCCCGGTCCGGTGAACGAAGGCGTCGCCATATCCCGCGCGCTCGACCACCATTCGCGCGGCGCGGTCCGCCTCGTAACCAGCAATCGGACGGCGGTCGGCCGCGGCTCGACGGATCGCTTCGATGGCCGCGTCCCGTGCCTGGCGCACGGTGCGCCAGACCTCGATCACCTGCTGCGGCGGCCGGCTGCCGGCGAATCCGATCCAGGTTTGATCGGCAAAGACGGTCGTGCGGCTCCGGCCGGCCCAGAGATCGAGCAGCACCACGTCACCGCCTTGAAGCGTCGCCCGAGGACTCGGTTCGTAGTGCGGGTTGGCTGAGTTGGCCCCGAATGCCACGATGGGCAGATCATCGAAGACCAAGCCGCGAGCCTCCACCGCCGCGACCACCTGCGCCTGC
This sequence comes from Gemmatimonadales bacterium, assembly GCA_034666205.1. Classification (GTDB taxonomy): domain Bacteria; phylum Gemmatimonadota; class Gemmatimonadetes; order Gemmatimonadales; family GWC2-71-9; genus CAVVWJ01. The sequence goes on along the minus strand of JAXDMF010000377.1, from coordinate 12,042 downwards.
AAGGCGGACTCGGTGATCCCATCGCCACCCTGGCGCACCACCCGAGCCAGCGTTTCCCGAGCGACCGTGGCGAGGATCTCTGCCGCGGCCCGATGGTCCTCCGCCTCCGACCGGCTCCACCGGGCGGCAAACCGCGAGACCAGCGCGCCGGAGGGCACCACGGTGGCCCCTAGGCGGCGGAGCAGCTCGACGACCCCGAAGGGCACCCGGTCGAGATAGGGCACCGCGTCTTCCGGTGAGATTTCCATCGCCAGCTTGCGTCCCGCCACCAGCGAGCCCAGCGCGGCGTGGAGCTCGCTCCAGCGCGCATAGGGAATGACCCGGCCGGGAAACTTCTCCAGCCCCTGGAGCTCGATCTTGTGCGCGATGGCGACCGGCTCCCCCTCCCGCGGCAACAGCACGAACAAGCGGCGGGTGTTCATCCCGGTTCGGTCGAGCACCCGGGCGGCCACAGGGTTGAGCCCGTGGAAGTCGAACAAAAGCCAGCCATCCAGGTCAGCGCCGGCCAGCGCCGGTCTCAGTTCGGCCAGATCGATCACTCGTAGACCTCCGCGACCGCGGTGTGCCAGTGGCAGTCGGCATCGCCGCGGGACCGGCAGTGCGCGTGCAGGAGCGCGCCCTCGAAGCCGGTGAGGCTACGCAGCATCTCGAGGTAGGCGGAGCCGTAGAAGAGGCAGGCCTCGCCCGCCGGCAGGGCCACAATCGAAAGCGGTGCGCCCATGCGGACCTCGACCACAGTCCCGCGGGCCTTGAGGTCGCCGTCGAAGACCGACCGCGTCAGCCGAGCCACGCTTCTGAGAGCCAGCCGCCGGGCCAACGGCCGGGGCGATAGCTTGACGAGTGTGCGGGAGGAGCGACCCCGCGCCTTGGCGGCGTAGCGGGCGGCCCGCCGGCCGGCGTCGGCAAAGACGAGCGCCGCGTCGGGCCGCCGGCCGACCAGCCGGAACACCGAAACCGCCTCGTCCAGGTCCACGCCGAGCCCCTTGGCGGCACTCAGGCGGTAGCGCTGAATCTGAGCCGCGACCGTCGCGCTCAGGCCCAGTCTCCGGACCATGATTTCTTCGGCGAGCTCGTCCAGCCCGTCTTCGACAGGGGTGTCGAGGTTGCGGATCGCCTCGAGCAGGCTGAGGGGAATGAGTGCAGCGACGGAAGGCTTGGGCACGGGATTCGGCGCGGAACATACCCCGGGAAAGGGCTATTGGCTATCGGCTATGGGCTATGGGCTGCATCAAAAGGTGGCAGCCACTCAATCATACAGTCGGACCTTAATCCTTCATACAATAGAGTCGGAACCTCACTCCTTCCGGGGTAGCCCATAGCGAATAGCCAATAGCCCATGGCCGACCTACATTCCCCCTATGGCGGAGCCTACCGAAGCAGGACGCTCGTTTGACGATGAGGCCCTGCCGCATCTCGATGCTTTGTACCGCGTGGCCCTTCGGCTCACGGCCGATCCCAGCCAGGCCGAAGACCTGGTCCAGGACACGATGCTCAAGGCCTATCGGTCATGGCGCCAGTACCGTCCCGGTACCAATGCCAAGGGCTGGCTGCTCACGATCCTCCGAAACACCTTCATTAATGACTATCGCCGCCGGAAGCACGAGCCGATCGCCATGGACCTGGAGGCCGTCGAGCCGCACGCGCTCTACCGCTCGATGCAGGAGAGTGACCCGGAAGGCACGTTCTTCTCTCAGATCGTGGATGACAAGGTGCTCGAGGCCATCGACGCCCTCCCCCCTGACTTCCGCGAGGTACTCGCCCTGAGCGATATAGAGGGCATGACGTACAGCCAGATCGCCGACACCATGAAGATCCCGGTGGGGACGGTGAAGTCCCGGCTTTTTCGCGCCCGCCGGCAGCTCCAGGCGGAGCTGTACTCTCATGCCGTCGAGATGGGCTATATCCAGGCCCGGGAGAGCCGGACATGAGCCGGATCGATTGCGAGCAGGCCCTGGCCCATATGCAGGATTACCTGAAGCGGGAGCTGACCCAGGATCTGGTCGTGGAGATGCAGGATCACCTGGAGCGCTGCCAGCATTGCTTCAGCTGTGCCCGCTTCGAGGAGAGCTTCTTCCTCATGCTGGAGACTCGGGCTCGTCGCGAGACCTGCCCCGGCGAACTGCGCGCTCGGATCCTCGCAGCGCTGCGGGCGGAGGCGAGGGGCGACTGAGCCTGCTGCCGCTGCCGCTCGCGGCAACGGTCGGCGCCGGTGTCGCCTGGATTGCGTGGCGGGCCGGCACGCTGACGCTGTCGGGCACGGTGGCGGCATGGACGGTGGGAACCCTGGTACTCTATGGAACCGGCTGGAATGGCGGCGCGGTGTTGGCCGCCTTCTTCATTTCGAGCAACCTGGTATCCCGGGTCGGGCCGCAGCGCGCGCTCGTTCAGCTCGACCCCAAGAGCGACCGGCGCGACCTCTGGCAGGTGTACGCCAATGGTGGCGCCGCCGCGGTTGGTGCCCTGGCCGCACCCGGCGAGCTAGGCATCTGGCTGGTGACGGCGACACTGGCGGCGGCGGCCGCCGACACCTGGGCTACGTCGCTCGGGACCCGGAGCGGTATCGGTCCGCGCCTCCTTGGCTTCGGAAGGATCGTGCCCCCGGGAACCAGCGGCGGCATGACCCTGATGGGGTCGGCTGGAGGTGCCTTGGGAGCGCTGATCGTCTCAGCCACCGGAGCGTGGGTCAGCGGCACAGTGGCAATGATTCCGGCGGGAACGCTGATAGGTTTTTCCGGGATGGTGGTGGACTCCGTGCTCGGCGCCGTGCTTCAGGGCCGCTTTCATTGCCAGACCTGCGACGAGACCAGCGAGTGGCGCGTCCACCGTTGTGGGCGCCCGACCGTGCTGAGAGGAGGCTTCACGTGGCTCGACAACGACATGGTGAACTTCCTCGCCACCGCGTTTGCGGCGGCTGCGGCCCTGGTGTCCTGGCGGTGGCTTGACTGATCTCCCTCGGCAGGTGGATGTCCTCATCGCCGGCGCCGGCCCGGCCGGCAGCGCCACGGCCGCGCTTCTGGCCCGATCCGGGATTTCCGTTCTCGTCGTAGATCGCGCCGCATTTCCCCGCGACAAGGCGTGCTCGGAGTATATGAGCCCCGAGGCGGTGCGCATCCTGGCGCGCCTCGGGGTGGTGGAAATCCTCGAGAGGGCCGGCGCTTTCCCGCTCGAAGGAATGAAGGTGACGGGGCCCCGCGGGGCCACGGCGCATGGGAAGTTTGCCCTGGGCGGTCACCACCCATTCCGGCCCACCGGGCTCTCGATCTCGCGACGAATCCTCGACCACGAATTACTTGCCGCTGCCCGCGCGGCCGGCGCAGCGGTTCTGGAGCGAACCAGCGTCGAAGAACTGCTGTATGAGCAGGGCGGCGTGGCCGGAGCCGTCGTCCGCGACCACACCGGGCAGCGGCACGCTCTACGAGCACGGCTCACCGTGGGGGCCGACGGGCTCCGGTCAGTCGTGGCGCGACGGCTTGGGCGCCGCAACTATGGTACCTCCCGCCGCATGGCTTTCGTTGCCCACGTCGCTCGCGTATCGGGCATGGGCCCGTCCGCCGAGCTCCATTTTCGCGATTATGCGTACATGGGTCTCAACCAGATCGGGCACGATCAGACCAATGTCGCTCTGATTGTTCCTTCGGAACGTGCCGCCCGTGCGCGCGGCGGGGTGGAGCGGTTCTTCACGGAAACGCTGGGTGAGTTTCCCGGGGTACGGGAGCGGGTCGAAGCCGGCGAGGTGGTGCGGCCCATTCTCGTCACCGGCCCGTTCGCGGTCTGGTCTGCCAAGGTCATTGCGCCGGGGGCCCTCCTGGTGGGCGATGCCGCCGATTTCTTCGATCCCGCCACCGGCGATGGGATCTATTGCGCCCTGCGAGGAGCCGAGCTGGTGGCGGAAACGGCGGCTGCGGCATTGAGCCTGCCTGGACCCGTCACGGTTGATCGGCTCCTCGAGTACCCGCGAATGCGCCGGCGGGTGTTTTCAGGCAAGTGGGTGATCGATCGCATGATCGACTACGCGCTGCGCTTCCCCCGGCTGTTCGATCGGGGGGTATCACGGCTCGGCCGTCATGAGGGTATGGCACACACGGTCATCGGGCTGGCCGGCGGCTTCGTGCCTGCGCGAGAGGTCCTGAATCCGCTCTTCATGGCGCGGATGATTTTGTGAGCGCGCCCGAGATCGATCCCGCCCAGTTCCGCGAGCTGCTCGGGCGGTTTGCCACCGGCGTGACGATCCTGACAGTGGTCACCCCCGATGGCCGCCCTATCGGCATGACCGCGAACAGCCTGTCCTCCGTCTCGCTTCGCCCGCCCCTCATCTCGGTCTGCGTAGACCGGGAGGCCGACATGCACGGTGCCATCCTCAAGACGGGGGAATTCGTGGTGAACGTGCTCTCCAGCCCGCAGGAGACACTGGCCCGACGGTTTTCCGACGAGCATGACGATCGCTTCGACGGCGTCGGGTACCATCTGAGCCCCGACGGCCTCATCCTGCTCGACGGCGCCCTGGCCCACATCGAATGCCACCGTCATGCGCACTACCCAGCCGGTGATCACACGATCGTCGTGGGGAAAGTGGTTGGCGGAGCGACGAGCGACGGCCGCCCCCTTCTTTTCTATCGCGGCGGCTACGCCGCACTAGGGTAAGCATGAGCGTCCTGTCTATCACTGGAATCGGTGCCGAGCTGCTGGACCGGCCGGATGCCGACCCAGCTATGGTGGCCGAATCGTTGCGAAACATCGCCCGAGCCAACCGCTGGTTCGGCGGGGCGGCGGCCGTGCGTTTTGGTCTTGCGCGCACGCTGGGGCAGGTCCCGGCCGGAAGCACGCTCTCGCTGCTCGACCTTGGCACCGGACTCGGCGACCTGCCGCTGGCAGCGGCGCGCTGGGGAGCAGCCCGGGGCATTCGGGTGGCTCCGATCGGCCTGGAGCTGAGCCGCTCGGCCGCGGCCCTCGCTCGAAGCGGCGGGCTGGCCACGGCGGTCGCCTGTGCGGGCGCCCCGCCGGTCCGGGACAAGGGAGTGGACATCGTGCTGGTCAGCCAGGTGGCGCATCATCTCACCGATGCGTCGGTGGTGCACCTCGTCCGTACCTGCGACCGGCTTGCTCGCCGAGCCGTGATCCTGGCCGATCTGCGCCGCCATCCACTCGCTCCGCCGTCCTACTGGTGCGGGGCGCGCCTGCTCCGGTTCGATCCAGTGACCGTCGCCGATGGGATGACTTCGCTCCGGCGCGGCTTTACCCGGCCCGAGCTCGAGAATCTGCTGGCCGAGGCCGGCGTCGCCGGCCGGGTGGATCGGAGGCCCGGGTTCCGGCTGGTGGCCACCTGGGTACCCCAGGGGAATTAATGCGCACCGTGGATAGTCTACGCATAAAGGCGCCGGTAGAGCGTGTCTTTCGTGCGGCCATGGACGTCGAACAATGGCCGGCGCTCCTCAGTCACTATCGCTGGGTGCGGATGCTGGAGCGATGGCCCGACGGTGGTCTGGTCGAGATGGCTGCGTGGCGCCCATTCGGGCGGTTCAACTATCCTACCTGGTGGGTGTCGGAGATGTGGGTCGATCCGGGCAAAGCGGCAGTCCGCTACCGCCACGTGCGAGGCCTCACCACCGGCATGGACGTCGGGTGGCGGCTCGACCCGATCGAGGGGGGCACCGAAGTGACGATCGTGCACGATTGGCAGGGGCCCCGCTGGCCGCTGGTCGGTCGGGCAGCGGCGTCTCTGGTGATGGGGCCGGTATTCATACATGGAATAGCGTCGCGGACTCTGGCCGGGATCGCGAAACACGTAGAGGACGGTGGTAAGACGGTAAGGCGGTAAGACAAGGCAGGAGAGCGCGAGCAGCAGAGTAGGACTGGGTTCACACGCGAGAGAGGCCAGGGTGTACCGCCCTGGAGTACACATGGAACAGCGACGGGTTGTAATCACCGGCATCGGTGCCATCACTCCTATCGGCCTCGGCGTGGAGGGGCTCTGGGATGGGCTCCGCCGGCGCGAGTCGGCCGTACGCTGCATCACCCGGTTCGATCCCTCCATGTTCAAATCGCGGATCGCAGGGGAGGTCGGCGAGTTCGTTGCGACGGACCATATGCAGGAGCGTCGCGCCCGCCGGCTGGACCGCTTCTCTCAGTTCACCGTCGCGGCCACCCGCATGGCCCTGGCCGACGCGCACCTCATTCCGGCGCGGGAGGACCCCGACCGCGTTGGGGCCATGATGGGTACGGCGCTCGGCGGAGTTGCCCACGGCGAGAGCCAGTACCGCCAGTTCATGACCGGGGGACCCAAGGCCGTCGATCCCGGTCTGGCACTCACAGTGTTCGCCGGGGCCGCCAGCTGCAACATCGCCATCGAGTTCGGCTTCACCGGTCCCAACTCGACCAACGGAATGAGCTGCGCATCCGGGTCCATAGCGATCGGCGAGGGGTTTCGAGCCATCGTGCGGGGCGAGGCGGACGTCATGGTGGCTGGCGGTGCCGAGGCGCCGCTCGCCCCCCTGTGTTTCGGTGCGTTCTCCATCATCCGGGCGATGTCCACCCGCAACGACGATCCGGCCCGGGCCAGCCGACCATTCGACGCCGGCCGCGACGGATTCGTCATGGCCGAAGGCGCCGCGGTGCTGGTGTTGGAGGAACGCGGCCGCGCGCTGGCCCGGGGTGCGCCGGTGTATGCCGAGGTCTGCGGTTTCGGATTGACCAACGACGCCCACCATATGACCGCGCCCCGGCCGGATGGACGGCAAGCTGCCCGCGCCATGCGGAACGCCTTGGCCGAGGGACGCGCGGCCCCGCACGAGGTCGGCTACATCAACGCGCACGGGTCGTCCACCCCGCTGAACGATCCGACCGAGACCGCCTCGATCAAGCAGGTATTCGGGGACCATGCCTACCGCCTGGCCTTCAGCGGCACCAAGGGGTATTACGGCCATGCGCTGGGCGCGAGCGGGGCCATCGAGGCGGCCATCTGCTCTCTGGCCAGCAGCCGCGGCTGGGTTCCACCGACAGTCAACCTGGATCTGCCCGACCCGGCCTGCGATCTGACGCACGTCACTGGTCCGGGTCTGGACCTCGCACCCGACTATCTCCTCAGCAACTCCTTCGGTTTCGGCGGGATCAACGCGGCGTTGCTCTTTCGGCGGGCTGAATAAGTACCTAGATTCGCCGCGCCTTCTTCCTCAAGGAATCCGCATGCCTTCTCTCCCTCGCCGGTTGGTCGCCGAAGCCCTTGGCACGTTCGGGTTGGTGTTTGTGGGAGCTGCCGTTGTCGTCGTCAACGGCGGCTTCCCTAACAGCGGCATCGGGCTTCTGGGCATTGCCCTGGCCCACGCGGTCGTGCTGTCGGTGATGATTACCGCGACGATGACCATATCCGGTGGCCACCTGAACCCCGCGATCACTCTCGGATTGCTGGCCACCCGGCGCATCAGCGCCGGCTCTGCCGCAGCGTACGTTGTCACCCAGCTCGCGGCGGCGGTGGCCGGCGCCTTTCTGGTGAAGGCCCTGCTTCCCGTCGGCGCGGTGCGGAGCGCGCTGGTGGGTGTGCCGGTCATCGCCGGGTCCATGTCGCTGAGCCAGGCCATCGGCCTGGAGCTGGTCCTGACCTTCTTCCTGATGTCGGCGGTATACGGGACCGCAGTCTCACCCGACGCTCCCCGGGTTGGCGGATTCGGGATCGGCCTGGTCCTTCTGTTCGACATCCTGGTCGGCGGGCCGCTCACCGGCGCGGCCATGAACCCGGCACGAGCATTCGGGCCGGCCCTGGTTTCGGGTGAGTGGGTGGGACATGGCGTCTACTGGGTGGGGCCGATTGCGGGGGCTGTTCTGGCTGCATTGCTGTGGGAGCATTTCCTGATGCCCCGCACCCCGCAGCGCCGACGGCGGACGGATTAGTCAGCAGAGAAGACGCGCCTCGCCTTCTGCCAGAGCCGGATCCAATAGCCCACCAGAATCAGCGTGGCGACGACGTAAGCGGCGACGAGGTACTCGCCATTGCGCGGCGGCTCAGCCAGCATCGCGCGCCTCCTCCTGTAACTCCTCGGCCAGCATCAGCCCATACCGGGTCATCACGAAGCCCAGGTACAGCACCGTGAACACGGCGAACGAGATCAGCAGAGTCCGCAGCATCTCCGGAGGAAGCGAGGGCGCGCTGGGCTTTAGCACGATCGGCTGCGGATGCAGGGTGCGAAACAGGTACACGCTCAGGTGGATGAAGGGCACCAGCAGCATCCCCAGAATGCCGACCACCGCACTGAACCTTGCCCGTTCGGACGGATCGTGGACCGCGGCCCGCAGCGCGAGGTATCCGACGAATAGAAAGAAGAGGAACAGCGTCAGCGTGAGCCTGGCATCCCAGGTCCACCAGGTGCCCCAGATCGGCTTGGCCCAGATCGGGCCCGTCGTCAACATGACCGCGCTGAACGCCACGCCTGCGTTGGCCGATGCCGCGGCGAACCGGTCGAGCCGGGGATCGTGCAGCCAGAGGTACAGGATGCTCGCCAGCCCGACGAGGGAGAAGGCCAGTAGCGCGTTCCACGCCGCGGGCACGTGCAGGTAGAAGATCTTCTGGGCGAGCCCCTGTCGCGCCTCGATCGGAGTGAACCCCAGCGCCAGTACGTACACCCCAGCCAGCCCGACCAGTCCCAGGAGACTCAGCGTAAGCCCGCGGCGTACGATGCGGCGTGCCGGCGCGAGCGCTCCGTCGGACCCATTCATTCGTCCACCACCGCGGAGAAGGTGAGCACGCAGAGCGTCACGAACACGATGTCATAGAGGGCGAGTAACCTAAGCCAGCCCCACATCTCGCTCAATGGACGCGCTGCCAGCAAGCGGGAGGTGACCTGCACGGCGCCGATGAGCGGCGGCACCATGAAGGGTAAAAGCAGCACCGGCAGCATCAGCTCCGCAAACCTGGTACGCACGGCCATCGCGCTGAAGATGGTCCCGACGGCAACGAAGCCGATCGTGGCCAACGCCGTCACGGCGAGGACTCCCGGCCACGCCGGTCCGAGACTCACGTTGAAAAAGAGCGTGAACAGCGGCAAGGTGACGAGCTCGACCGTCCCGACAAAAGCCAGATTGGCGAGGAGCTTGCCGAGAAACAGCGCTTCGCGAGACACCGGCGCGAGCAGCAGGCCGTCCAGCGCCCCATTCTCGCGCTCGATGTTGAATGCCCGGTTGAGCGCCACGATCGCGGCCAGCGCGAATGTCACCCAGAGCACGCTGGGGGCCAGATCGGACGCGGCGAGCACGGTGGGGTCGCGGGCAAAGTTGAACACCACCAGCACCAGCGCCGCAAAGACGAGCGCGGAGAGCAATGCCGTCTTGCTCCGGAGCTCGGCCCGGATGTCCTTGGCGGCGATCGCGAAGGCAAAACGGATTGCGTCAGGCACCGGCGAGCCTCTGGTAGCGAGGCAGGAAGGCCTCCAGCGTTCCCGACCGGGGCTCGTCCGCCGCCCATCGGCCCTGGATCAGCACCCCCACGCGGGACGCCAGCTCCCACGCATCCGAGAGGTTGTGGGTAACCAGCACCAGCCCGAGGCCCTGGGACAGGCGCGCCTGAAGATCATTCCGGAGACGGCTTGAAGCCCTGGCATCGAGACCGGTAAAGGGCTCGTCCAGGAGGAGAACCCGCGGATCGTGCAGTGTGCTGCGAGCAATTGCGGCCCGCTGAATGAGACCCCGGCTGAGGCGCCTCGGAAGCTCGCGGGCCCGATCGGCAAGACCAGCCGCGTCGAGTGCCGCCCGCGCCACCTCGACCGGCCGCTCGAGCAGGTAGAGCCGCGCCGCCAGCGTGAGGTTCTCCAGCAGGGTCAGGTCGTCGTAGAGGAGGGATTGGTGGGAGAGGAATCCGACGGCGCGGCGGGCGTGGTGGGCACCTCGGCCGAGCGGTTGCCCCAGGAGGCGGACCTCGCCTGCGGTCGGCCGCATCAGGCCGGCTAGGAGCCGCAGCAGTGTCGTCTTGCCGGCCCCGTTTGGGCCGATGACCGCCAGGGCCTCACCCGGCCCGAGCGACAGGTCTATGCCGTGGAGAATGCGGACTCGCCCGAAGCTGCGATGGAGTCCGCGAGCCTCGAGCAGGAATGCGCCGTCATGAGACGGCATCGATCCGCGCGCCGAGCTCGTCGAGGCGGAATGGTTTGACGATGTAGCCGGAATGAGGGAGATCCAGGACCTTGAGCTGGGGCTCAATGCTCATGTACGCCGTGGTGATGATAACGGGGAGCTCGGGCCGGCTCAGCCTGATGCGTCGCAGAAGGTCGACCCCATCGGTATCGGGCAGCCGCATGTCCAGGACCGCCACGTCAGGCTCGTGCTGTTCCAGCTGTTCCAGCGCTTCGGCGCCGGTTGAGGCGAAGACCAGATCGTACCGTGGATTGAATGCCCGCTCATAACTCAATCGAAGCGCAGGCTCGTCCTCAACGATCAAGACGCGCCGGCGACGCTTTGCCTTGTTCATTTCCTTGACTCCGCAGCCAGTACCCCCGGAGGGGACAGGGGGACAGGAGGAACCTGTGCTCGGGGGGTACTCTAACCAATTAAAGGAGAGCCGTCCATCCCGAAATGGAGCCGTAGGCGACATGATACAAAGGCGGGAACCGCGGCCCGCCGCCGGGACCCTCAGGCGGCGGCGGATTCGAGCTGGAAGAGGTCGTCGAGCTTGGTGAGCACCAGCAGGAAGCGGATCTCGTCGCTGAGGTTCCGAAGGACGACGTGCTGACGGCGCTCTGCTGCCCGGCGCTGGATCAACATCAGCGCACCCAGCCCGGCAGAGTCTACGTGGCGGGTGCGCCCGAGATCGATCACCAGGCGTCCCACACCCTCGGGCATCTCCTCGAGCAGCCTGACGGCGGCCTTCCGGATCTCGACCCTGGTATCCAGGCCGAGTGTCTCCGGTGCTGCCATTCCGCGCTCTGCGTCGTGCGTGGTCCTCATCTCTCCTCCTTCGGCACCGAGCTATCTCAGCCCTGGTACACTCGACCAGGCGAGACCTCTAGTTTTGCGGCCCCGAATCACTCCGGGTGTGCTCTTATCGGGCGGATTCGCGCTCAACCACAGACTCCGCGGTCTTGCACGTAGAAAAGCGAGACTGGTGCCACTGACGACAAGCTTCGGATTCTCAATCTTTTGCGAGGCCTCTTACCAACTCTTGCAGTACCTGCGCCCACCGCACTCCGCGGCAGACCACTGCAAAAGTAGCGGGTGCGCACGGCTTCGCTCTTACAACGGCCGCGTGGGGCCTTTAGCTTTGCCCTGTCTCTTACCCCCTATGGCATGAAGGACCAACTCGAAACTCTCCTCTCCGAGCAGCGACGCTTTCCTCCACCGCCGGCATTCGCCGCTCGTGCGGCGGCCACCGAGGCTCTCTATACCGCAGGCCGCGATGCAACGCGGTTCTGGGAGGAGCAGGCCCGCGCGCTCGACTGGATGTCCCCCTGGCGCCAGGTGCTAGACTGGAACCCGCCGCACGCACGTTGGTTCGTCGATGGCAAGCTGAACGTATCGGCCAACTGTCTCGACCGGCACCTGGCGGGCCCGCGTCGCAACAAGGCGGCGATCGTGTGGGAGGGCGAGCCGGGAGATCGGCGGGTTCTGACCTATTGGGACCTGGCGCGCGAAGTTCGTCGCTGCGCCAACGCGCTCAAGGGGCTCGGCATCAAGCGGGGCGACCGGGTGGCGATTTACCTCCCGATGATCCCGGAGGCGGCCATCGCTATGCTGGCCTGCGCGCGGATCGGCGCGGTGCACTCCGTGGTGTTCGGAGGATTCTCCGCCGAGTCGCTACGAGACCGGATCAACGATGCACAAGCCGTAGCCCTGATCACTGCGGATGGCGGATATCGGCGGGGACAGGTACTCCCACTCAAGCGCTTCGCCGACGAGGCGCTGGCGGGCTGTCCCTCGATCAAGCACTGCATTGTCGTACAGCGCCTGGGCGACGAGGCCTTTCCCGCTATCCAGGAGGGACGCGACCACTGGTGGCACCGGCTGCTGCAGCAAGCCTCCACCGACTGCAAGCCCGAGCCGATGGATGCCGAGGATCTGCTGTTCATC
>JAXDMF010000376.1:0-6634 GCA_034666205.1 Gemmatimonadales bacterium | reverse complement strand
CACGCACCTTCAGCGCTTCGGTGGGCTATGAGCACGAGATCGGAGCCGGTGTCGCGGCGGGTGTCAGCTACACCCATGCGCGCGCGGATCACCTGACCCGATTCCTGAACGCCAACGACGCGGTCTTCGGCAACCCCTGGGGTAGCGGCCTGGCCGGTGGCAACGGCATCGGCACGCTGACCATCATTCAGAGCACCGCCAAGTCCCGCTATAATGGCGTCACCGCCGAGCTGAGGAAGGCGGTGGGGACGCGACTGCAATTCCAGGCCAACTACACCCTGTCCTACGATAAATCCGATGACGACAACGAGCGGGATCCGTTCACTTTTCGCTATGCCCGCGCCGACTCACTGGGAAAGGAGTACAACTGGAGTGACCGGGACCAGCGCCACCGATTCAATCTCTGGGTGCTCACCATTCTCCCCGGCGACTTCTACGTCAACAACCGGTTGAGCGCCTATTCAGCCCAGCCGGCCTCGGAGACGTGCGGCGCCGGCAACGTGGGCACCGGCCAGCGTGCCTCGGTCCCATCTCAGCGCATCTGCCCGGATGGGCACGTGCTCCAGCGGAATACGATCCGGCGGGACAACGCCTATCTCTCCTGGGACATCCGCCTCTCCCGGCCGTTCAACTTCGGTCGCCAGGGAGCAGTGGAGCTGATCTTCGAGGCGTTCAACGTCACCAACAACGACAACTTCAAGGACCCGGCATCCGGCGGTACGTTCCTCAACTTCGATGGAACGATCCGGAGCGGCCTGGGCGAGCCGCGGCAATTCCAGGCGGGAGTACGCTATCTGTTCTGAGTTGAGCGACTGACGCCACGATACTTTCGGCAGGGTCATTCCATCGCCGACACTGAGCTCCGGCTCGGTGTCGGCGATGTCGCTAGTTGTCCTCCAATATCGGCGCCAGGGCGTTCCGCACCTTGGCCGCGAGCTGATCGGGACTGAAGGGCTTGGGCAGGAAGTCGTCCACCCCGGTCTCACCGAAGTGCTGCATCAGCTCGATGTCGCCGTAGCCGCTCATGGCGATAATGGGGATATCGGGTCGGATCCGGCGTAGCTCGGCGGCCGCTTCGACCCCGCCCAGAGTCGGCATGGTCAGATCGAGAATGACCAGCCGTATCCGGTCACCCAGCTCCTGAAGCCGCTTGACAACCTCTCCCCCGTCGGTGGCCAGCTCGACAGTATAGCCCGCCTCTTCGAGGATGCTCGCCATCAGCGACCTCACCCCTTCCTCATCATCGGCTACGAGGATCGTGCCCCTGCCATGGGATTCGTGCTCGATGCTGGTGTGACCATTGACTCGCTCGGCCCGCCGTACCTCTTGCGGCACCGGGAGGAGGATGGTGAACGCTGTCCCCTTCCCCTCCTCGCTCCGCACCCCGATGGCGCCTCGGTGGCCACGCACAATCCCCAGCGCCGCGGAAAGCCCAAGCCCTCGACCCAGAAACTTGGTGGTGAAGAACGGCTCGAAGATCCGGGTCCGGGTCTCCTCGTCCATCCCGGCTCCAGTATCAGTGACATCGATCCGGACGTAGTCACCGGTTGCGATGGGGAAGCCTTGAGTCCTGGGACTCTCGCGGCGTTCGGTGAAATGCTCGGTCCGGATCCTCACCGTCAGGGTACCGGGCTGATCGCCGATCGCCTCGCCCCCGTTGATCACCAGGTTCATCACCAGCTGCTGGAGCTGGGCACGGTCGGCATCGATGAGAATGCAATCATCGGGAACATCCATCACCAGGCTGATCTTCTTCGAGATGGATGCCCGAATGAGCGTGCTGACCTCAGTGACCAGCCGGCAGAGGTCCACCGGCTGGATCACGAATCGCCCCTTGCCGGCATAGGCGAGCAGCTGGCGCGTGAGGTCTGCAGCCCGTTCGCTGGCCGCCACGACCTCCCCAAGAAGGGCGGCGGCTTGCTCGGAGCGGCCCCCAAGGATCGCCCGGCGCGCCAACCCCGCGTTGCCCATGATTCCGGTCAGCAGATTGTTGAAGTCGTGGGCGATGCCGCCGGCCAGGACCCCGATGCTCTCCAGCTTCTGAGACTGTTGCAGCGCCTGCTCGTTTTCCCGCTCGGCCGCCTCGGTCCGCCGCTGTTCGGTGAGGTCCCGCACCACCAGCACGGCACCGGCGATGTGCCCGTCTCCCCGGATCGGTGCGACAGAACAGCTGATCGGCACCGAGCGACCGTCCTTGTGGGTGAAGAAGCCTTCCTCTCGCCGGACCTCGGGGGACGCGGACGCGCCTTGCGGACAATGCAGCTTCTGGTGCAGCAACTGCCCCACCAGCTCCTCACTGGTCCAGCCGAACATGCCCTCGGCGGTGGGGTTGACGAAGGTGGTCCGACCCTCGCTGTCCACCAGAAACAGCGCCTCGGCGGCATTCCTCGCGATGGCGTCCGCCAGGTTGAGCTGGTATTGCAGCAACTCCTCGGATTGCTTGAGGTCGGTATCGTCCTTGATGATCTTGGCCATCCCGACCAGGCGCCCGGCGTCGTCCCGTAGCCCGACCATTACCCCATTGGCCCAGAACCGTGACCCATCCTTCCGCAGATGCCACCGGGAGTCCTGTGCCCTCCCGGTCTCGATGGCAAACTTGAGCTCTCGCTCGGGGACGCCCTGGAGGTTGTCTTCTGGGGTAAACAGGACCGAGGTATGCCGGCCGACGATCTCCGGGGCTTCGTAGCCGAAGATGCGCTCCGCGCCGATGTTCCACGTTTCGACCATGCCAACAGGACTTACGTGGAAGACCGCGTAGTCTACTGTCGCTTCAAACAGCAGGCGGTAGCGGTCGGCATCCATGATCGGGCACTCAACGGCTCAGGTGGCGCTTGCGACCTCGTCAGCGAGGTATAGGTGGATCAAAGTGGCCCACCAACGCCAACCCGGCTGTGACGTGGATACCCACAGCGGGCTAGAAGTTGCCAAAAGGGAGGGGGAACATGTGAATGGGGTCACAGACGCGGGTACCGGGGACAGCTATTGTCGGGGGTCCTGAAGGCGAAGTGGCTCTCTTATGGGAGGGTTTCTCCATGCTGGTATGGCTTGCAGTTATCCTGTTGGTTGCCTGGCTGCTGGGGTGGGGAGTCTTCCATGTAGCCGGCGGCCTCATCCACCTCCTGCTCGTGATCGCCCTGGTGGTCTTCCTGATCAACTTCATCACCGGTCGACGCACGGTCTAGCAGGCTTGCGGCATGCCACGAGGGGCCGTCTTTGGGACGGTCCCTCGTGCTTTTTCCGGGGTACGCCGAACCCCCCTGGCGCCACGTTCGAGCCATGCTAAGTTGCGATTATACCGCAACTACCAGGGGAACCATGGAAAAGGCCGCAACGGCCGCGCCGGCCGAGCCATCGGCCAAGGAGCCCAGGCAGATCGTTCTTGTCGTCGATGACGAGGAGGGCTTGCGGACGCTGGTCTGCCGGACGTTGAGAGCCGAGGGCTACGGCACGCTGGAGGCCGCGCACGGCGCCGAGGCGCTCGAGCTCATCGAAAAGGCAGTCGAGCGGGTCGACCTGGTGGTGACCGACGTGGTCATGCCCGGTATGGACGGACGGGAGCTCGGCCGCAGGCTGGGCCAGCGCTGGCCCACTCTCCCCATCCTGTACATCTCGGCCTACGATGTAAACGACATCTTCCGGCGAGGCTCACCTCGGACGTCGGCTCCATTCCTTCAGAAGCCGTTCCCGGCCGAAGGGCTGATCACCAGTGTTCAGCAGCTGCTCGCCAGTCGTTCACCCCGCTGATAACGCTCGTCACCATCTCGTCCCGCGGTTCCGCCACCTCACTCAATCGTAACGGTCAGGAATCGAAGCTGCCCCTGGCGCCCGACTTGGAGAACCGCCGTCGAGTCAGGGCCGACGTGGCCAATCGCAGTGCGAAGGTCATCCAGGGTTCTGATCTGGACCCCGTTCACCCCGTAGATCACATCCCCCGGTAACGGCCCGGCCGAGCCCGCATCCAGCGCCACTCCTGCAACCACTACTCCGTGTGGATCTCGAATCCCCGGTATCAGGCGGGCCAGGTCCGGCGTGAGGTCCAGACCGAGGATACCGAGTCGTGAGATGAGGTTCTGCTCGGGGGTGACCAGGTCGAGGAAGCGGTTGGCCTCGTCCTGCCGTTCCACCACCGGAACCCGGAGCGTCAGCCGCTGAACGCCTCGGCCGACTTCGAGGTTCACTGCGCTACCGGGCCGCCGCTGGTAGAGGGTCACGTCGAATTGGCGTCCGTTCTCCATCGGCTTCCCGTCCACCGAGAGAATCACGTCGTTGATGCGGAGCCCGGCCTTGGCCGCCGGGCTGTCGGTATAGACATCGCCCAGCACCACGCCCCATTCCCGCGATAGGCGTAGCCCTGCCGCGAGCGCCGGCGTGATAGTCTGAGCGAAGACCCCGATCTGGCCGCGCCGCACCCGCCCATTGGTCCGGAGCTGATCGTAGATGAAGCGCACGATGTTGGCAGGCGCCGCGAAGCCCACACCCTCACTGCCACCGGACTGGCTCAGGATCAGGGTATTGATGCCCACCACCACCCCTTCATCGGTCACCAACGGGCCCCCGCTGTTGCCCGGATTAATCGGGGTGTCGGTCTGGATGTAGATCATCCGGTCTTCGTCGCGGAATTGGCGGCCCACCGCGCTGACGACACCCATGGTGACGCTGCTGGCGAGCCCGAACGGGCTGCCGAAGGCCAGCACCACCTGCCCGGGCGCCAGCGAGTCCGAATCGCCGAGCCGCGCGACCGGGAGGCCGGTCAGAGGCACCTTGAGGACGGCGAGATCGGTTTCCGCATCGGTTCCGAGCAGCTTCGCCGAAACCTCCTGGGAAACCGGCGCGAGCCCCGAACGTCCGGGGACACCCGTAACGGCGGGACGGGGAAGCACAACCGTGAAGCGTCGTCCGCCTTCAATCACGTGCGCGTTCGTCACGATGAACCCATCGGAGCCCAGGATGACCCCCGATCCGGTGCTCCGCTGAGTGCCCAGCAAAGCGGACGGGCCGGTCGCCCCGCCCGCAACGGGACCGTACGCCGCCACCCGGATCTGAACCACCGCCGGGGCAACTTTGGCGACGACCCTTTGGAGCGAGTGGCTTAGTGCCCTGAGGTCGGCAGGGCGAGATGTCCGCTGGCCCGAGGCGGAGGCGGGGGCCAGAAATGCGAGCGCGCACAGGCATGGGGCCACGCGGTTCATGATGTGGGCCGTTCCGAATGAAGATGATCGAATGTGACGGGCACAACCGGAATATGCCAGCAGGCATTATTCTCCAGCAGGACCGCCAGGAGGCTCATGAACATCGATCCGCTGCTCGCGCTCGCTTCGTTCGGAATTGGCATCGTCGTCGGTCTGACCGGCATGGGTGGCGGGGCACTCATGACCCCGGTCCTGGTGCTCTTCTTCAATGTGCCGCCTCTCACGGCCGTCTCCAGCGATCTGGTGGCGAGCGCGGTGATGAAGCCGGTGGGGTCGGTCGTCCATCTACGCCGCGGCACCGTGCATCTTGGCCTGGTCAAATGGCTATGCCTGGGCTCGATCCCGGGCGCATTCGGTGGGGTGCTCATCGCGCGCTCCCTGGGTCACGGCCAGCATATGCAGGACGTTATTCGGACAGCGCTCGGAGTGGCCCTGCTCGTCGCGGCAGCCGGCCTCATCGTTCGGGCCTACATCCGGCTGGTCGAGCATGCGCGCCGTCGCGACGGGCGGGCGGCGCCGCTGCCAGAGGGGCCTCCGTCAGTCCATCTTCGAGTGATTCCCACCGTCGTGCTAGGCGCACTCGGCGGCATGGTCGTCGGGCTTACCTCGGTCGGATCCGGGTCGTTGATCATCATCGCGTTGATGGCTCTGTACCCGACCCTCACCGCCAATGAGCTGGTCGGCACCGATCTGGTGCAGGCGGTCCCGCTGGTGGCTTCCGCCGCCGTGGGGCACATCCTGTTTGGTGACTTCCAAATGCATTTAACCACGTCGCTCCTGGTCGGCTGCATCCCCGGCGTTTGGCTGGGCGCCCATCTGTCCTCCCGCGCCCCGGGAGGCCTGGTGCGGCGGGCGCTGGCGTTCGTTCTGCTGGCCTCGGCCCTGAAGCTCCTCAATGTCTCCAACGGCAACACCGCGCTCACACTCGCGCTGGTCCTCGTCTTTGCCCCCCTCTTGTGGATGCTGGTTCGCCGGCACCATGGATTCCCCGCCTTGGCGTCGAGGCGCCACCGTGCCGGGAAACCACGAGGCCCCTCGTCGTAGTACGATGGGTCCGCGCATCAGCCGCTTCTGTGGCGATCAATCGACGCAATCGAGCTTGCCTCCGTCGAGCCGGGCGACAAGACCCGTGGATTGAAGGGGTTGTAAGTACCTGCCGGCACATCATGCCTGTCTTAAAGGGGGCACGAAAGTTGAAGCTCGACGGTCGTCCTGTTCGTGCTGCCCGCCTCGCCCGGGGAGTCTCCGGCTATGCGACGCCATGCCCTCCTCCTCAGTGCTCTGCTGCTCGTCTCGCCGCTGGTGGCCCTCGGCTGCAATAGTGACAACCTGATCGTACCCACCACCGGCACGCTGGAGATCACTACTGTAACCACCGGAGCCGAGTCGGACCCCGACGGCTACACCGTACAGGTAGACGCTGGGACGGCCCAGGCAATCAGCGC
>JAXDMF010000375.1:0-9227 GCA_034666205.1 Gemmatimonadales bacterium | reverse complement strand
CGCTTGCCATCGTGGCTCCAGTCGGGACGAGCCTTCCAGGTAGTCTCCTCGTACCGTAGCTCGCGGGGCTCGGCGCCGGCGCGCGCCGGCATCCGCCAGAAGCCACCGGAGCCCCAGATGTGACCGCGGTTGGAGATGAAGATCAGATCCTTGCCATCGGGCGACCAGGTGGGGGAGAGATACTGATCGCGGGCCCCGTAGTAATAGCGCGGGAGGCCGCTGTCCCGGTCCTCGGTGATCCGTTCCGGCGGGCCGAGCCCTCCATCAGGCTTCAGCGACGCCACGAAGATGTGCCAGCGGCCTTCATAGGCGGTGGACACGAACGCGAGCCGGGTGCCGTCTGGTGACCAGCGGGGCTCTACATTGACGGCCCCATCCGCCAGGAGCGATCGAGACTCCCCGCTGGCGAGATCGAGCAACCGGAGCTCGATGGCATCATTGTGATAGGAGGCGTAGAGGACCGAGCGGCCATTGGGAGACCAGTCGGGCTGGTAGTCGTATCCCGGACCGGACGTGAGCTGGCGCGCCTCGTCGTTTCCGATCCGTTGCCGCCAGAGTGAGCCCTGCATCGAGTAGATCAACTCGGTGCCGTCCGGTGACCAGGCTACGGCGCTCGGCCCGCTGGTCACCTGCGGGAGGTACATCTCGCGAAAGTAGTAGCTGTGAGGCACTTTGATTTGCCGTAGCACCGGCGCGCGCTGAGCCGGGACCGGCGTGGTGAGTGTCAGAAGACCCAGCAGTGCCGCGGCAACCTTGACGAAGGTCATGGACCGCCGGGGAATGCAGGTGACCCGGAGCCTCACCGACCTGTCCGCCGCCCCCGCCAAAACACCACCCCACCCAGGATGACGAACAAGGCCGCGCCTCCAATGACCTTGAGCCGGAAGATCCAGGGGTCTGTCGTGTCGGTCGGCGGGATGGTCGCGACCGTCATCGCGCCTAAGGTGAGCAGCAAGCCACCGAATCCGATGACCACACCGGCGATCTTCCCGCCGTACCACGGCTGTGGCTCAGTCACGGTTTCCTTTGAACGGACGACCAGGTAGCAGATGAAGAGGTAGATGTAGGGGATGAAGTAAATCAGCAGCATCGTATCGAGCAGGATTAGATACGCCTTTTCAACCGTCGTCCCCTTCCCCAGCACCGACAACATGAGAAAGACCGTCGCAAGCACGGCCTGGGTCAGGATCGCGACGTAGGGGGTCTTCCATTTCGGGTGCACCCGTCCGAAGGCGGGCGGAAAGTAGCGGTCGAGTCCGATCACGAACGCGACTCGGGCCGGACCGGTCAGCCACGCCCCAATGCCACCGATGTTTCCCAGCACGTAGAGCATGGCCGCGAGCGGAATGATCCAGGCCCAGCCACCGAGGTCCCGAGCTCCTGCCGCCATCGCCTGGAAGAAGCCGGAGACGACGTGGACCTCGGAACTGGGTACCAGCCAGAGGACTGACGCGGTCCCAGCGATATACAGGAAGGCAATGAACGGCGCGGCGATATAGATCGAGCGTGGCAGATTTCGGCGCGGATCCTTGATCTCGTCGCCCATCACCGCGCAGAGCTCGAGGCCGGCATAGGCGAAGGCGATCGATGCCCAGAGATTGAGCGCCGACATGTCTCTGAAATTCGGAGTGATGCTAGCAAGGGTGATCGGGGTTGCCGCGCCCCGGGTGAGTACTGCGTGAAGGCCGAATCCGATCAGCACCAGGCCCGGAAGATAGGTACCGATCGCTCCCAGGTTCTGCAGCCAGCGTCCCGTCTTGAGGCCGACGATGTTCATCCACACCGCCAGCCAGAGCGAGGTCAGCGTGGCGGCGAAGATGTAGGTCCAATTGTCCATCAGGCCACTCTCGCTCCGCCCGATCGCGTAGACGGCTATCACGGCGGTCGACATGAGGAGATTGGGGTAATACAGAATGTTGTTGACCCAGTAACACCAGCCGCAGAGAAATCCGTGTCCCTCGCCGAAGGCGCGCTTGGTCCAGAAATAGATCCCGCCCTCCTGCGGGTAGAGGGCGGACAAGTGACTGACCGCGAGCCCCTGGGGGATGAAGAAGAACAGCGCCGCCAGGACCCACATCGTGAGGGAGCTCGGGCCGGCGGCCGCGGCGGTGGCCGTCCACCGGAGGCTCAACACCGCCACGATATTGAACAGCACCAGGTCGCGCAGGGTGAGGACGCGGGGGAGCTCGACTCGCGGCGAGGGTACCGGGGGAATTTGGGAGACGGTGCTCATGAGGCCTCTGCGTGACAGTCATTGCGAGGGGCCTAAGCCCCCGAAGCAATCTCGCGACGGGCTCCGGTAGCATACTCCGGATTGCTTCGGCCCTACGGGCCTCGCAATGACTAAGGGTTACTGCTTGAGATACAGCCGCTTAGGGTCCAACACCTCGCGCAGCAGATGAAGCTCGCGTTGGCTTGGCGGCGCGACTTCGCTCAGCCGGTCCCGGCTCCGGAGTGCCCAACCGATTCCGGCGGCCACTTGAGCGACCTCAACACCCGGGTAGAGTGCGGTGAGCACCAACTCGCCGGTCAGAGGGTTTACCTCGAGAATCGCCTTGTCAGTGACGACCTTGGTGGGGCCCGCACCGGGCATACCGAGCTCCCGGCGAGTTCTGCCATTGATCCGATGGCCGGGGCTGGTGATGAAGTCCACCGCCTCCGGGAAGGCGCGGCGATCGAGACGGCTGATCACCACGGTCCTTCGCGCATGGATTGCGATTTCTGCCGCGCCTCCGCTGCCCGGCAGGCGCACCGTAGGATGGGTATAGTCGCCCACCACCGTGGTGTTGATGTTGCCATAGCGATCGATCTGGGCACCGCCGAGGAAGCCTACCTCGATCCGTCCGTTCTGCAGAAGGCACTGAAACACGTCCGCCATGCTGCTGACCATGAGCGACCCGGTGACCAGAGCCGGATCACCGATCGAGACGGGCAGACGCTCCGGCACGGCACCAACGGCGCCGGATTCATAGATCAGCACCAGGTCGGTCGCGTGGGTTGCCCGAGCCAGGTTGCAGGCCAGGTTCGGCAGGCCGATTCCGACGAAGACAACTTCGCCGTCGCGCAGCTCCCGCGCGGCGACCGCGGTCATCATCTCGGCTGGGGAATAGCTAGAATCCGTAATTCACCCCGGCGCATACCCGCTCAGACGCCCTGAGCCGCTCCAGGTCGCCACACTTCTCGACGTACTCGGCGCGGTCTCGCAGACCGTAGACGAACTCGTCGAGATAGCGGGCGAGCGCCGCCGGGTCGCGGGAGATCTTCTCCCATCCGATGTAGAACTCGTTGTCCCGATCGTAATACCCCTGCGCGTACGACGGGTGGGCACCCCAGGGCTCCACCACGACCGCGTCAACGATGAGTCCGGGAATCACCGTCCGGTTGGGATCGGCACGAATGGCCGACTCATCCACGATCTCCTCCACCACCACGATCACCCGGTCCGACGCGAACGCCGCCTCCTTCTGCACGCCCAGGAGGCCCCAGATCTGCGCATTCCCCTGGGCGTCAGCCCGCTGGGCATGGACGATGGTCACGTCCGGGTTCAGCGCTGGAACCGTAGCGAGCACCTCACCGGTATACGGACAGCTTACCGAGCGGATCATCGGATTCACTCGGGGAAGGTCGGTGCCCATGTAGTTCCGCATGGTCCAGAAGGGCAGGCGGGCCGCGCCCGCGCTGAGCCGCGCAACCATCCCGAAGTGGGAGTACTCCTCCAGCACGAGCGCGGGCCCCTTCCCTTCTGCCGCGCGGCGAAAGGCGTGCAGTGATCCCGCACCGGGATTGCCGGCCCAGGAGAAGACCAGCTTGCGAGCGCAGCCGGCGGCGATCATCTGATCGTAGATGAGGTCGGGCGTGAGCCGGCAGAGGGTGAGCTCTCGGCGCCTTTGCCTGATGATCTCGTGGCCGGCGGCAAAGCAGATGAGGTGGGTAAACCCTTCGATCACGACGGTATCGCCGTCCCGGACGTGGGCGGCGACCGCCTCCCGCATCGTGACGACCTTCGAGGTATCCCTCAAGCGATCTCGCCGAGCGTGGCGTCGATCATGCCCAGAGCCGTGTCTATGTCCTTGTCATCGATCACCAGCGGGGGGGCTAGGCGGAGCGAGCTCTTTCCCGCGCCGAGCAGGAGCAGTCCCTGCCGGAACGAGCGCTGCACCAGCTCCTGCACCAGCTCCGGCGCCGGCTCTCTGGTCTCCCGACTCCGCACGAACTCCATGCCGACCATGAGCCCGCGGCCGCGTACGTCACCGATGCAGTCGTGCTTGGCCATGAGCCGGCAAGCGCCGGTCATGAGCCGCTCGCCCATCCGTGCGGCGTTGGCCATGAGGCCACCCTCGACCAAGTCCAGGGTTGCGAGCGCGGCCGCACAGCACACCGGATTGCCGCCGAAGGTCGAGCCGTGGGAGCCACTGGCCCAGGTGGTGATCGACTCCTTGGCCACCATCGCGCCGATGGGCATCCCGGAGCCCAATCCCTTCGCGGTGACGAGAATGTCCGGCTCGACCCCTTCGTGCTCGCAGGCGAACATTTTGCCGGTGCGACCTACCCCGCACTGCACTTCGTCTGCCACCAGCAGGATCCCGTACCGGTCACACAAGGCGCGGAGCGATGGCAGATATCCCGGCGGGGGAACGATATACCCACCCTCGCCCTGGATCGGCTCGACGAAGATGGCGGCCACGTCATGGGGATCCAGATGACGGGTGAAGAGCTCCTGCTCGATCACATCGACACATCCGCGGTTGCAGGCAGGCTCATCCGCGCAGAATTGGCAGCGGTAGCGGTAGGCGAATGGGACGTGGTGAACATCCGGCAACAGCGGGCCAAAGCCGGCGTGTTGCCTGGCTTTGCTCGACGTAAGCGACACCGCACCGGTGGTACGGCCGTGGAACGCACCTCGAAACGCGATCATGGCGGTGCGGCGGGTGGCGTGCCGGGCGAGCTTGATGGCCGCCTCTACCGCCTCGGTACCAGAGTTGGTGAGGAACACGCGCTTCTTCGAGTCGCCCGGCGCCAGCTTGGCCAGGCGCTCGCAGAGCGTGGCCATGCCCTCATAGTAGAAGTCCGATCCGCAGATATGGAGGAAACGATCGGCCGCATCCTTCACCGCCGCCACGACCTTGGGATGTCCATACCCGGTGGACGACACGGCGATTCCCGCCATGAAATCGAGATAGCGGTTGCCATCGACATCCTCCACCATCACGCCGCTGCCCCGCGCTACCACCAGCGGATACTCCTTGATGTAGCAGCTGGAGGTCCACTCGGCGTCCTTCGTCACCACCGCTTGGGCGCGGGGCCCGGGGGGAGGAACCACGATCTTTGGATAGTCGCGCGCGGCCATGTTCAACCCTCGATGACAGTGCGGCTCTGTTCCCGCATGAACTGGGCGACGTAGTAGGGACCACAGCCGCCCTTCCCGGTGGAGCCGGAGCCTTTCCACCCGCAGAACGGCTGCGCTCCAGGCCACGCGCCGGTGGTGGCGCCGGTTCGCTTGTTGGCGTAGCAGACTCCGGCTTCGACCTCATCGAAGAACCGTTCGACTTGGGCCGGATCAGCGGAGAAGATGCCGGCGGTCAGACCGTACTCGACGCGGTTAGTCTCGGTGATCGCCTCATCCAGCCCCGACACCTCGGCCACCGCGAGAAAGGGGACGAACAGCTCGTGCTGAAAGAGTGAGCTGTCGAGCGGCAGTCGTGCGATCGTCGGAGCGACGAAATGTCCCCGGTCGAAGATAGCCCCCCGCAGCCTCGCCCCACCCAGCAGGATGGTTCCTTCCGTCCGCGCCTGCTCCACGGCCCGCTCGAATCGCTCCACTGCACGGGCATTGATGACCGGCCCGAAGAAGACGTCGCGTTCCGAGGGGTCGCCCATTCGGATCGCACGGGTCTTTTCGATCAGGCGCTCGACAAATGCGCCGTACACCTCGCGCTCCACGTAGACCCGGGAGGTGGCGCTGCACTTTTGATTCTGCAGACTGAATGCGGACCGCATGACGCCTTCGGCTGCCGCGTCGAGGTCGGCGCTGGCCAGCACTATAGCCGCGTTCTTCCCGCCGAGCTCCAGCAACGCCGGTTTGATCCATCGGCCGTTGAGTCCGGCGTGAATCCGCATGCCCACCTGTTTCGATCCGGTGAACACGACCCCATCGACGCCCGGGTGCTGCCATAGCGGATCGCCGATTTCCTCCCGGCGGCCAACGAGCAGATTGAAGACCCCAGCGGGGAGGCCGGCATCGCGATAGACCTCGTACAGCTTGAGCCCGGTCCAGGGCGTGTCTTCCGCGGGCTTATAGACCACCGTGTTTCCGGCGACCAGGGCCGCGGAGGACATTCCCGCGGATAACGCCAGAGGGAAATTGAACGGGGCGATACAGGCGAAGACGCCGTAGGGCCGCAGCACGTCCGTGTTGCGCTCGACCGGGGTGATACGCGACATGGGCCGGACGAAGCCATCCGCCTCCTCTACCTGCTGGCAGTAATAGTCGATCAGGTCGGCCGACTCTTCCGCATCGCCCATGGCCTCGAGCCGACTCTTGCCGACCTCGAGGCTCATCAACGCAGCAAGCTCGTACTTTCGTTCTCGAATAATGGTGGCGGCGCGCCGGAGAACTGCGACCCGCTCCCGCCAGGGCCACCGAGCCCAGCCCGGCTGGGCTCGCCTGGCGGCAAGCACCGCGGCATCGAGGTGAACCGGGGTGGCCGCGGCGAATCGGGCCAGGACGACGCTGGTGTCGATGGGAGAGCGACCGACCACCGGTTCCTCGTCGCTATGAACCGCCTGGCCATCGATGTAGAAAGGATGCAGCGCACCGGATACCGCCCGGATCCGGCCGAGCGCGGTATCGAAGTGGTGGTGGAACTCCTCCAGGTCGCCACTGGTAGTGGTATAGGTGATCTTCGTCGTGGCGGTCATCGGTGCGCTCCCACTCGTGCGGCGGTCCGTTCGGCTGCCTGACCGAGAATGGAAACCATTTCGTCGATCTGCTCCTCCGTGATCACAAAGGGGGGTGCCAACATCACCAGGTCACCGGTCCCGTCTTCGAGCTGGCCGGCATTGGACCATACCACCAGGCCGAGCTCGAGGGCTACCGCGGCGACCGATTCGGCAAAGCGGGTAGCAGACGGGAACGGCCGCCGGGTGCTTCGGTCCTCTACGAACTCGATGCCGGCCAGGAGTCCCCTGCCCCGCACATCGCCCACACACTCGAACGTGCGCAGGGCCTGGAGGCGTTGGTGCAGCACCTCCCCCATTTGAGCGCAGCGCTCGATCAGCCGGTGTCGGCTCAGATATTTGAGCGTGGCAATCCCGGCAGCGCAGAGCGTCGCGTGATGGGAGAAGGTCTGCGCATGCATGAAGGTGCCGGAACCGTGCGCCAGCACGTCCACGATCCGGCGAGGTGCCACCACTGCGGAGAGCGGTGCGTAGCCGCCGCTGATTCCCTTCCCCAGGATCATGATATCGGGTACCACGCCGTACGGCTCGAGCGCGGACCAGGTTCCGGTCCGACCCGCCCCGGTGAGCACCTCGTCCGCAATCAGCAGCACCTCGTGCCGGTCGCAAATTGCCCGGACCCGCCGCCAATAGTCCGGCGGTGGGACCGATGCGCCGCTGGATGATCCACCCACCGGCTCACCGATGAGCGCCGCGACGGAGTCGGCTCCCTCCCGAATGATGGCCTGCTCGATTGCCTCGCCGCTGCATACCGGACAGAGGGGCGGCTTCCCGCCGCAGGCACAGCGGAAAGGATACGGCGCCGGGACTCGAACAATCCGGGTCAACCACTCCTGGTAGTAGGTCCGGTACTGTTCCCTGGAGGACGCGGACAGCGCAAGCAGCGTGTTGCCGTGGTAGGAGGGGGCAAAGGCGAGGATCTTGTGCTTTGCCGGCCGCCCG
Organism: Gemmatimonadales bacterium; assembly: GCA_034666205.1. Lineage (GTDB taxonomy): Bacteria > Gemmatimonadota > Gemmatimonadetes > Gemmatimonadales > GWC2-71-9 > CAVVWJ01. The sequence goes on along the minus strand of JAXDMF010000375.1, from coordinate 1,328 downwards.
GATTCCACCCAATATTGGCGGGCGAGCTTGAGGCCCGCCTCGACTGCTTCCGAGCCGCTGGCAAGGGGATATACCAGGTCGAGATCGCCCGGCGACAGGCGGGCAACTTCGGCGGCGAATTCCTCGACCGCGTCGTGGGTGAATGTCGCCCCGCTCACATACGCCAGCGTCCGCGCCTGACACGCCAGGGCGTCGGCGATCTCGCTCACCCCATGTCCAACGTTGACGACATAGGCCCCGCCGCACCCGTCGAGATAGCGGCGGCCCTGGTCATCGTACAGGTAGCAGCCATCACCCCGGACGATGCGCGGGTAGTCGCGCGTCAGCCTCCGGTATAGGACATGGGAAAGGGGATAACGATGGTCGCTCATGGGTGAACCGCGGAATGTGCCGACTCCCCCTGACCCGCGCCAGGGGGCGGCCGGCGTGGCCCACATTCTGCATACAAATGGCCCGGCCCACTTCTCCCCCGGGCCCATGCGGCCACCATTTCCGCTGTTGGAACTATGCCATCTCCACTCGTCGTCGACGCATTGCGGGAACAGCTCGTCAGAGTGCTCGAATGGTACCGGCATGAACGGCCGGTATTCGGGTGGGGAGTCGTGCTGCATCGCCGGAATGAGCGAGGCAAATTGCGATTTGGGGCGGTGACGCCCGGCGGCGAAAGCCTCCTGCTCAGCCAGCCGCTCCTTTCAGCACTTGCCGAAGGGCCCTGCTGGCTCGACGGCGCGGTGCGGGTGCGGCTGGCCTGTAGACAGGTGACCCAGTGTCACCCTTGGCTCGATGCACTGAACCGGCCCGACCGGCCACCCCTGGTCGAGGCGCTGGCGGTGTGCTTCGATCCCGATGCATCAGCCGCCGAGTGTGAAGCCTTTCAAACGATGGCCGGTACGCTGACCCCGGCAACCCTTCCTTCCGAACTGTTCCTTCTGCTGCGAAAACGCTGTAATGGGTGGCCTCTGTAGCTCACTTCAAAAACAACAGATCCCGATAGGTCGGTAACGGCCAGAGGTCCGCTGCGATCAGGGTCTCGAGCGTATCGACCACCACCCGCAGGTCGGCCATGGCCGGCTTGAGCTCCCGGCTGATCTGGGCCGCATGCTTGGTGGGATCCGGGTCCTGGTGTGCCGCCGCTCGCTCGACCGCGGCGGTCGTGGTCCGAAGCTTGGTGACGAGCCCGACAAAGCTCCGGAGTGCGTCAGTCGTGTCGGCGCAGTCAACGCCGGCGGCCTTCGTGGCTACTATGGCTTGGGCCACCTGGTGCTGGTGCTCGAGGGCGGCGGGCAGGATCTGATTGCGGGCCATGGACACCATGGTCTCAGCCTCGA
>JAXDMF010000374.1:0-3210 GCA_034666205.1 Gemmatimonadales bacterium | reverse complement strand
CGCCGCTTATGTTGCCCGCGCCGGCCTCAAAGTCCTGGTCCTCGAGCGCCGCGACGTGCTTGGCGGGGCCTGCGTCACCGAAGAGCTATGGCCCGGGTTCAAGGTTTCCACCGCGGCCTATGTCAACAGCCTCCTCCGCCCGGAGATCATCCGGGATCTCGACCTGAAGCGGCACGGCTTCAAGATGCTGCCGCGGAATCCCTCCTCATTTACGCCATTCCCCGATGGGCGCTCCCTCATGCTGGGGCCCAACAAGGCGATGACTCACCGGGAGATCGCCAAGTTCTCGGCGAAGGATGCGGAGGCGCTGCCGAAATACGAGCAGATGCTCGAGCGGGTGGCGTCATTTCTCGAGCCTACTCTCATCCAGACTCCGCCCAACCCGTGGTCGTTCCGGCCGGGGAATCTTCTGAAGCTGGCCAAGCTGGGGATGGGGTTTGCCAAGCTGGGCGCCGACGGTCAAAAGGCAATCGAAATTCTGACCGGTGCGGCGACCCCGATCCTGGATCGCTGGTTCGAGTCGGAGCAGCTCAAGGTTACGCTCGCCACCGACGCGATCATCGGTGCCATGGCGTCGCCCTCGATGCCGGGCACCGCCTACGTGCTCTTCCATCACGTCATGGGGGAATGCGACGGTATTCGTGGGGTGTGGGGTTACGTCCGTGGTGGGATGGGAGGAATCAGCAACGCGATCGCATCATCCGCCCGGGAGAAGGGAGCCGAGATCCGCACTGGAGCGGAGGTCGTCCAAATTGTGGTGAAGAATGGCGAGGCCGTGGGTGTGGCCCTCAAGGATGGCACCGAGATCCGGTCTCGGCGAGTAGCATCGGGTGCAGACGCGAACGTCACCTTCCTCAAGCTGGTGGGCAGCTCGGAGCTGCCGCCTGAGTTCGTCGAGGCGGTCCGGAACATCGACTACAGCAGCGCCAGCTTGAAGATCAACATTTCGCTCAGCGAGCTACCGGACTTTACCTCGGTGCCGGGGACTGCGGCCGGGCTGCAGCATAGGGGGACGATCCACATCTCGCCGAGCATGAACTACATCGAGCGGGCATACGACACCGCCAAATATGGCTGTCCGTCGGAGTATCCGATCATCGAAGCCACCATTCCGTCGGTGCTCGACGATTCAGTGGCGCCCGAGGGCAAGCACGTGATGTCCATGTTCACCCAGTACTTCCCCTACAAGCTTGCGCCAGGGCTCTCGCTGCAGGAGGAGAAGGAGAAGTATGCCGAGCGCTGCTTCGACCTGATGAACGAGTACGCGCCCAACTTCCGCCGTTCCGTCATTGGCCGGCAGGTGCTCTCGCCGGTGGACCTGGAAAAACGCTTCGGACTGACCGGGGGCAACATCATGCAGGGGTCCATGTCTCTCAGCAGCCTCTCATTCATGCGCCCGGTCCCTGGTTATGCCGACTACCGTACGCCCATCCGGGGCCTCTACATGTGCGGTGCCGCAACGCATCCCGGAGGAGGGGTGATGGGCGCCTGCGGGTACAATGCCGCCCGTGAGATTCTGCGGGACACCGGACGGAGAGCTCCCAAAGCTTCGGCCTGATGCCGAAGCCCCACCTGACGGTCGCCGCTGCTGTCGCCCGGCTGCCTGGTCCCAAGGACGAGCGGTTCGTCGAGCTCTTCCGGCACGGCTCCCTGAGTGTCGAGCTCTACGCCCCAAGGGGCGTCGATCCGCAGACCCCCCATACCCTGGACGAGGTCTACGCCGTGATCCAGGGGAGCGGCTGGTTCAGAAACGGGAGCGACCGACATCGCTTCGGGCCCGGCGACGTTCTCTTCGTGCCTGCGGGCGTGGTGAATCGGTTCGAGGAGTTCACCGACGACATGATGGTCTGGGTCTTCTTTTATGGACCCGAGGGCGGAGAGGCGGAAACGTGATCGAGCGGACTCTCCACCGGGACTACTACTTCTCACCCGAGATCTTCCGGCAGGAGAAGGAGCGGATCTTCTGCCGGGAATGGTTCTGCGCCGGACGTGAAGAGGAGCTGCCCGAGCCGGGTGATTACCTCGTGCTGGAGGTCGCCGGGGAAAGCCTCATCGTCGTCCGGAACCGGCAGGGGGATCTTGCAGCCCACTACAATGTCTGCCGCCATCGAGGGTCCCGCCTCGTGCTCGAGGGCTGCAAAGGCTCCTTCGCCGGCGCCATCCGCTGTCCCTATCACTCGTGGACCTACGCGCTGGACGGGAAACTTCGCACGGCCCCTTTTCTGGATGAGGAAGACGGGCTCACCAAAGCCGATCTGGGACTCTACCCCGTGGGGGTGGAGAGCTGGGGCGGTTTCTTCTTTCTGAATCTCACCCCTGGCGAAGCCCAGACCAGCGGGCACAGCCTGCGCACCCAGCTCGGCCCCGTGCCGGAACGGCTCTGCCGCTATCCACTCGAGCAGCTCCGGTCGGCCAGGCGGATGGTGTACGAGGTCTCGGCCAACTGGAAAGTGCTCCTGGAGAACTACAACGAGTGTTACCACTGCGGCCCGGTGCATCCCGAATTGTGCCGGCTGGTGCCGGCCTTCAAGCAGCGAGGCGGGTCCGAGCTGGATTGGGAGCGGGGGATTCCACATCGGGACGGGGCCTGGACCTTCACCGAGACCGGGACCACCAATCGCCGTCCATTTGACGGCTTGAACGCCGACGAGCAGGTGCGCCACAAGGGTGAACTGATCTACCCGAACTTCATGATCAGTCTCGCGGCCGACCATGTCACCGCATATACCGTGTGGCCCAGAGGGCCAGGGCATACGACAATCGTGTGTGACTTTCTCTTTCATCCGTCTGAGCTTGGTCGGTCCGACTTCAACCCGGCGGATGCAGTCGATTTCTGGGATCTGGTCAACCGGCAGGACTGGGCCATCTGCGAGAACGTCCAGCGCGGCATGCAGTCACGGATGTTTCAGTCCGGCTACTACGCGCCAATGGAAAGCGCGAGTCTGGACATCCGTCGCTACGTGGGAGAGAAGCTCGGAGCTGAGCAGCCGAGAGGTGAGAAGTGAGAGGTGAGATGTGAGACGGCAGGAACGCCACCTCTTACCTCTCACTTCTTACCTCTTACCCCCCGTATGAAGCGCGACTACGAATACATCGTTCTCGGCCTCGGGGGGTTTGGCAGCGCGGCGGCGGACTGGCTCTCGCGCCGCGCGGGTGGGGAGGTGCTCGGGCTGGAACAGTTCGAGCTGGGACACGTCAGGGGCGAATCGC
>JAXDMF010000373.1:0-6108 GCA_034666205.1 Gemmatimonadales bacterium | reverse complement strand
GGTCTCGTGCTTCTTGACTGGATAGGCGAGCGTCCGCTTGCCCCAGTGATTCACCTGGGGAGGTTCGGCGTCGGCTTTTTGGATCAGGGCATGGAAGCGCGCGAGGCGCTCATTGATGGCGGCCTCTTCGAGCGCGCTGTCGAAGATATAGACCACCTCGTACTGACGGGTCATGACACCTTCCTTTGGACTGGGGCCGGCAGCAACCCGCCGGCTCGGTTGCCCCGGACCTGGTGCAGGCGCCGGGGAGGAGATTTGTGGGGCGGAAGATAAGGGGAGGCGGGGAGGCGGAGAAGCCCCGCTGCCCGGCGTAGTCAGTTACTGAAGCGGAACAGCATGACATCACCATCCTGCACCACGTATTCCTTGCCTTCGGCCCGGGAGAGCCCCTGCTCCCGTGCTGGTTTCCAACCGCCGACTCGAACGAAGTCGCCGTAGGCGACCGTTTCCGCCCGGATGAACCCCTTCTCGAAATCCGAATGGATCACACCCGCGGCTGCCGGCGCCTTATCGCCCCGGTGGACGGTCCATGCGCGCACCTCCTTCTCGCCGGCCGTGAAGTAGCTCTGCAGACCGAGGATGTGATAGGCGGCGTGCGCCAACCGATCGAGCCCAGACTCGGTGAGTCCCAGCGACTCGAGAAACTCGCTCCGGTCCTCCGGCGCCAGCTCAGCGAGCTCCGCCTCGACCTTGGCGGAGAAGGTGACCACTTCGGCGGTCTCGCCATCGCGATCGAGTGCCGCCCGGAGCGCGTCCACAAACCGGTTCCCCGCACTGATTTCGCTCTCGGCAACATTGGCTGCATAGAGAACCGGTTTGGCGGTGAGCAGGTTGAACGACTGGAACGCGGCCGCTTCTTCAGCGGTGGGCACGACCAGCCGGGCCGGCTTGCCGGCCGCGAGGGTCTGCTGCACCGCCTCCAGCAGCCGCTGCTCCAGTCTGGACTGGGGGTCCCCCGACTTGGCGGCGCGACTGGTCTTGTCCAGCCGCTTTTCGACGCTCGCCAGGTCGGCCAGGCCCAGCTCGATGTTGACGACCTCCCGATCCCGCGCCGGATCCACGTCCCCCATAACATGCTGGACGTCGGGGTCCTCGAAGCACCGGACCACGTGGACGACGGCATCGACTTCCCGGATATTGGCCAGGAACTGGTTGCCCAGCCCTTCGCCTTCGCTGGCACCCTTGACCAGACCGGCGATGTCCACGAACTCGACTACCGCCGGCACGGTACGCTCCGGCTTGACGATTTGCGCCAACGCATCGAGCCGCGGATCAGGGACCTGGACGATCCCGGTGTTGGGCTCGATGGTGGCGAAGGGATAATTGGCCACCAGCGCCTTGGCGGAGGTGAGGGCGTTAAAGAGGGTCGATTTGCCGACGTTGGGGAGTCCCACAATTCCTAGCCGGAGCATAGATCTCTGCTTTTTGAATCACGGAAACACGGAAGGGCACGGAACCCGAAAACACACAGTTACTACTGCTGTTCTTCGCGTTTTCGTTTTCTCTCGTTTTTCCGAGATTGCAGTTGCTTTTGGTTTATCGATTGAACCGGGTCATGGCCATTTCGATTCCATCCTGCAACCAGGCTTCGACCGCTTCGCTCATCGGATCGAGCAGGCCGGTAATCTCATCGCGCTCCTCGGCACTGAACTCGTCGAGCACAAAGTCAGCCAGGTCATCGAGGTCCGGAGGAGGCGGCCCCACCCCGATCCGGAGCCTGGCGTAATCCTGACGCTGGAGCACACCCTCGATGCTCTTGAGGCCGTTGTGGCCTCCGGCCGAGCCCGCTCCCCGGAGGCGAAACCGCCCGACGGGGAGTGCCACGTCGTCGACCAGGATGAGGAGGTGTTGGCTGGGATCGAATTCGGGAAGGCTGCGGAGCGGCGCGATGGCCGCCCCGCTGCGATTCATGTAGGTCTGGGGTTTGAGGACCCGGACCGGGAGGTCCTGCCAGGTGCCCTGCACCTCGCGGGCGCGATCGCCCCGGCGAAACTGTCCCACCTGCCACCGTGCCGCGAGATGATCGGCGAGGCGAAACCCGGCGTTGTGGCGAGTGTCCTCGTACTCAGGGCCGGGATTCCCCAGCCCCACGATCGTGTGCAGATCAGGCCTTCGGTTCGGCTTCGCCCTCGTCCTCGGGCTTCGGCTTCCGGATAAGCTCCGGCTCGGTCGGCGCGGCAACTTCCTCAACCACTGCCGGCGCTTCCTCGGTCCGCGGCGCGACGACGGTGCAAACCGGGGTGTCGGGATCGTTGAGAATCTCGGCCTTCTCGATCTTGACGTCGCGCACGAAGAGCGAATGTCCGATCGCCAACGCCGTCACGTCGAGCTCCACGTGCTCGGGGATGTCAGCCGGCAACACTTCGATCTCGAGCTCGCGGAGCACATGGTCGAGCACGCCGCCGAAATTGCGGACGCCGTCCGGAATTCCGGTGAGGTGAATTGGTACCGAGAGCGTCACCTTTTCGTCCGCCTTCACCTCGTACAGATCCAGGTGCAGGATCTCTCCGGGGCGGACCGAGTCCCGCTGGATCTCGCGAATGAGTGCCTTGACCGCCGGCCGGCCATCCACCACTACATCGAGCACCGTAGTTCCCGCGCTGATACCGATCAGCATCTTGTTCAGGGCTCCGCTGTCGATGGCCAGGGGCTCGGCCTGCCGGTTGTGACCGTAGATGACGCCCGGCACCTTGCCCGCGCGGCGGAGGCTGCGGGCAGCACCCTTTCCGGTATCTGAGCGGGTGGCGACCTGGAGGTTTGCTTGTTGAGCCATGGTTGTTTCTCGCTAAGGGCTGTTGGCTATGAGCTATGGGCTACTCCGAGCAGGGATCAGCCCCTAGCCCACAGCCCAGAGTCCTCTTCTAATCAAACAACGAGCTCACCGACTGATCGCTATGGGTATACCCGATTGCCTTGGCGAGCAGCCCCGCGATCGAGAGCACCTTCAACCGGTCGAAGCGGCGTTCCGGCGGTATGGCGATCGTGTTGGTGACCGCGACCTCTTTGACCGGTGACGCCATGAGGCGATCGACCGCCGGGCCCGACAGCAGCGCGTGCGTGGCGCAGCAGTAGATGTCCTCGGCGCCTAAACGTTTCAAGGCGGTTACGGCCTCGGCCATGGTGCCGGCGGTGTCAATCATGTCATCCGGGATGATGCAGTCCTTCCCGGTGACCTCCCCGACCACATTCAGCACTTCGGCGATGTTGGCCGACGGCCGCCGCTTGTCGATGATCGCGAGCGAGGCGTTGAGCCGTTTGGCAAAGCCACGAGCCATCTTGGCCGAGCCGACGTCGGGAGCCACGATGACCAGATCCCGAAGGCTCTTTTGCCGGTAATGGTTCACGAACGCCGGCGCGGCGTACAGGTGATCGACCGGCAGGTCGAAGAACCCCTGCAGCTGATGCTGGTGGAAGTCCATCGCCAGCACTCGATCAGCGCCGGCCATTGACACCATGTTGGCCATCAGCTTGGCGCTGATTGCGACGCGCGGCTGATCCTTGCGATCCTGCCGCGCGTAGCCGAAGTAGGGGATCACCGCCGTGACCCGGGCCGCGCTGGCCCGCTTGGCGGCGTCCATGAGGAGCAGCAGCTCGATCATGTTTTCCGCCGGCGGGTTCGTGGGCTGGACGATATAGACGTCCCGGCCGCGCACGTTCTCGTCGATCTTGACGAAAATCTCGCCGTCAGCGAAGCGCCGAAGCGTAACCTGACAGAGTGGCTGTCCCAGATGGGCGGCCACCTCGACGGCTAGGGGGCGGTTGGCCGACCCGCTCAGGAGCAGCATTTGGCTGCGCGACAGCGACAGGTCCGTCATGGTTACAGCCCGCAAACGTAGTTAGGCCAATGGGGTGGAGTCAACCAGAACGTCGACTCGGTAATGTGATGCATGAGCCAGCACTCCTACGACCCGGGGACTAGGTTTGCGTTGCCGGGTATGGGCTGGCCGCCACAGTTGTGGGTCCGCCGCAGCGTTGTGGTGCGATCCTGGAGCGCCTGTGTAGGTCCATGTCGCACCTATTGTTGGACTATCAACACTCGAGCGGCGATCAACGTACCGGCCATTGGCACGGCTCTGGCTCACCCGGCGTGCGGGTCGCGTATAGTCACGCGCCACACTCTGCGCTGGTTCCTAGTGGGACTACTCTGTCACTTTTGGCTGGGAAGACTCTATGCGATCAATCCCCCTGTTGGCAGTATCAACAGTCATCCTGGGCGCGGCCTGGGCCTGTGGTGGCGGCAGCAACGTCGGACCATATACGCCGCCGGTCGCGGCCTTCACCGCGCCGAGCTGTAGTGTGGGCGCGGCGTGCGCCTTCGCCGACGCCAGCACCGATGCCGAGGGTTCCATCTCCTCGCGGGCCTGGGATTTCGGCGATCCGACCTCCAGCACGAATACGTCCAGTGACGCCAATCCGAGCCACACCTTTGCCACTGCGGGCACCTACAGTGTGAAGCTCACTGTAACCGACAATGGCGGGGCGACTGGCACAGTTACCAATCTGGTCACGGCATCGAGTAACGCGCCGCCGACCGCCAGCTTCAGCCTCCCCACCTGCACTGCCGGGACCCCCTGCGGGTTCCACAGCAGCAGCACGGATGCGGACGGTACGATCGCGACCACGCACTGGGACTTCGGGGATCAGGAATCGGCCGACGGCGCTGATGCGACGCACACGTACGCGGCAGCCGGCGCGTTCAACGTGACACTGACCGTCACCGACGACAAGGGTGCGACCGGGACCGCGACTCAGCAACTTGCCGTCTCGCCTCCTGCCAGCCAGGACTGCACGACCGCGGGCACCGTGGTGAATTGCGCTCTCGGTCTCACGCAGCGAGTCACGGTGACGATCACCATAGTCAGTACGGACTGCCAGCTGCCGGGTAACAAGCTCACCATCACCCCCGCAGGGCAGGCGGAGCAGACGGCCTTCTTCAACCTCTGCAACCGGACTGTTGGTGAGGCATACACCGTCAAGGATGCCGCTGGGGCGTCGCTGGTGTTCCAACCAGGCAGCACGCTGCCACTCGCCTTCCACCAGGGTCCCCAGGGCACCAACCCGCCCGTCAGTGACCCCGGAATCCGGATCACGGGAAGGTTCCCCAACTGGACGCTGAACATCGATGATGGCGGCGCTGCGGGCACTGCAGGTGAGCCGGACTTTAACGACGTGGTTCTGAGCGTTCAGGCGACAACCGCCCCGTAAGGGCGGAGCAAGCAAGAAGTGAATACGCTGTAACCCCCGCCGGAGGGCAACCTCCGGCGGGCTTGAGGGAAATCGAAGACCAAGACACCGACCAGCTGAAGCGTAGAACGGCAGTACGCCGCCGGAGGGCAGCCTCCGGCGGCCAGGACGGAAGTCTGCGGCCGATCCGCAGCGCGTAGCCCACAAACCTTACCCCCTGAGGCACACCATGAGAGCGATTTGGCTCGCAGTAGTAGTTGCTGGGGCGGGCCTGGTCACGGCCTGCAAGGATTCCCCGACCGGCACGGGTAACCAGGCCCCAACCGCGGGATTCACGTCAGTCTGCGCGGCGCTCCGGTGCGACTTCACCGATGCCAGCAGTGACGATGCCGGGATCGCCAGCTGGAGCTGGGCGTTTGGAGACAACAACGCCGCGGCGGTGCGGAGCCCGATTCATAGCTACGTCGCTCCCGGCCCGTACAGCGTAAGCCTGACGGTAACCGACGCCGACGGCGAGACCTCGACCGTATCCAAGCAGGTCGTGGCCGCCCTCCCCGCGGTCACCTCGCTCTCCTGCGTGGACGGTTCGGCTCCGGGTGGCTTCGTGGGCTGCACCCTGAGACTGGAGCAGGAGGCCGGGTTTAAGGTAGTGCTGACCAGCAGCAGCTGTGACGCCCATGGGAATCTGTTCCGGGTGACTGCACCGATCACCGGAACGCTCACGAGCGACGGATGCTACGAGCAGCCAGGGAAGCAGCTCGTGTTCGCTGCCGCCTTCCCGGCGGGGACCGAGATCAGTGCCGAGGTAGTCGCTCCCCAGCTGGCCAATGCACCTAAGTTGCGGGTGACCGGCAGCTATCCGGAGTGGACCCTGACGTATGAGGATGGCGCGGACCAGGACTTCAACGACCTGGTGATGACGCT